>BNVD01000107.1 GCA_025997835.1 Spirochaetia bacterium | reverse complement strand
GGGATGTTTCATCGTTGAATGTGGCAAAGACAAAGCTGTCGGGGGCAGGGTTCCCAAGGATAGCCTTAATGGTATTTACAAGAGATTGAACAGAGGCGGGTACAGGAATAGTACGGAGGCTTTCATATTTTGGCCCTTTAAGGCCGTCCGTATCCTGATAGTTATGCCGGAGGGAGATTAAGCCATCGTTAATATCGCCCCATTGAAGCCCACGGACCTCACCTCTGCGCATTCCACATAAAACTCCCAGCAAAACCGCAAGCCGGGAATAATGGTCTTTTATGGGCGAGCTAATTAACTTGACGACTTCCTCCGGGATTAAAATCCCCTTTTCAATAACCTGTTCGGCGGCTTCCCCGGCTCTCTTGAAAGGGTCAACGGGTAAATCCTCGTTATCCACCGCCCAGCGAACCGCTACCCGCATTCCCTGGAGGATTGCGTTGGTCCTACGCCCGGAAATGGTCCCCCGCTCTATAAGGGTCCCATCTTTTTTTCGGAATAACGTTTTTCGGGTTCCCATCCAGATAAGCCATTGCCGGATTAGCTTTTTGGAGACATCCCCAAGGCTAATCTTCTGAAAACCCGGATATGGGGCTATATGCCGCTCAATATCCGCATGGTTCATCTGGATGTAGTAGGCCGATAGGGGTTTCTTTTTGACATCCCTTTTGTACTTCGCGTATTCGCTCTCAGGGGTCCAAAAGTCCCGGAGGTACTGGATGAAGGAGATGTCGGCCACTTTGGAAGGTTGACGGCTTTGTTTCTTTGGGGAAACCTTTTTGAGGGTGCTTTCCGGGAGCGTTGGGGACTTTAGCTCCGCCAGTATCTTCCGGGCTTTATCCTCGGCTTCCCGGCGGCGTTCACGCTTGCCTTCAACGAGGATTCCGGTGGAACGGGTTTCAAGATACCTTCCCAGACCTTCATCCCAGAAGAAACGGGCGTACCAGCAGAGACCTAATTTGGTCTTTTCTTTGTAAATGGTAAACGGGCTGCGCATACCATCACTCCTTTTGACCAAAACGAAACCAAAAATATCAGTTTTCGTATCAGTCGCTTAAAGTGTGGATGTACAGCCCGTTTAAGGGTCTGCCATCATTTAGCTAATTCCTTATACCATAAGGAATTACGTGTTTGCCCAGAAGAAGACTCGACCCTCCGCCCCTCAACATCCTGTTTCGGGGCTCCGGGCCCACCTTCGGGTGCTGCCGGCGCCATCCATGGCGCCTTTTCCTCCCGTTAGTCGGCGCACCCTACGGAAGTTCGAGTCTTCTTCTGGCCTATGACGCAAAAAACCTCGCCTTGCGGCGAGGCCTCTTTTTGTTTGCCCAGAAGAAGACTCGAACTTCCATGCCGGTGAAGGCACTGGTACCTGAAACCAGCGTGTCTACCAATTCCACCATCTGGGCTTGTTTTAAAACTGTAGCGCATTCCGGCAGAACGTGTCAAGGGACCTACCTTTGAGTGCTAACGATGCTCCAACTCCGTCATAAACCGCAGTATTGCAGATGCGGTTTCACCGGCCCGCTCTTGATGCGGCAAATGCCCTGCGCCGGGAATGACGGTAAGCTCCGTTCCGGGGCAAAGCGCCTGTACCGCCTTTGCCGAATCGGGCGGCAGCACCCGGTCCTGCTCGCCCCAGAGGATAAGCAGCTTTCCCGGCTTTTGTTGCGTATATGCGGCAATACCCCGGCTAAAATACCGGGCGGCAGACAGGCGGGTCCACACCAGACTGCGGAGGGAGCCGAAATAGGCCCGTTCCTGGGTATCACTTTCCACCCGGGCAATGACCCGTTCCCGCAGGAATTGCCGGTCCTCCCCGCTCATGTCTTCAATGTCCGCATAGTACCCGAACAGTGATTGATACGCCGCCTCATGGTCCTTCCTGAATTTCCGGTACCAGGCTTTCCCCAAAAATGGCAGAGCCAAAAAAACAAACCCCGAATCCAGTCTGATTGACGAAGGAAAGCAGCCGTCCAGCAGTATGAGTCCTTGCACCAGATCCGGCCGGGCAATGGCCGCGCCCTCGGCGATTCCCGCACCCAGGGAACTGCCTACCAGTACCGCAGGGCTCGCGCAGCCGGATGCCTCCAGAAGCACGATGACGGCGGCGATATGCCGTTTAATGGTTATCCTGCCCGGAGCGGCGGAACGCCCGAAGCCCGGTAAATCCAGCGCCAGTACGCGGTATTCACGTTGCAGTAACGGGATAAGGTGTCGCCAGGAATCGGCCTCATCACCCAGACCATGGATCAGTACGATGGCGGGTTTTTCCTGCGTAGTGTTTGTACCGGTATCATAATAGAAGATTGTCTCTTTGCTGCCGCGAATATGGAGCAGCCTCCCCAGCGGGGCCAAAGCAGGCCAGGGCTTCATGGGAGAATCCGGTGCGCTATAGGGGGTGATAGTATCAATGTCTGATGCGGCGCGGCTCAGGCGGTCGTTGATGGCAGGGCCGAGGCTTTGTCCGGGGGCGCGTTCGGCGTGGAGCCTGGAGAGGCCGAGGGTATCCATGTAATGTAACACGGAGAACAGATTCGCTGCGGCTTCGGTAATGCTGCCGGTTTCGGAAAGGGTTTGTATCCGGCTCGATGGAGGGTTCGGGCGCTGCGCGGTATCGGACTTGCTTTCCTCGAGTCCGCGCCACGCGTCACGGGAGGCTCCGTCGAAAAAGAGGTAGCCGTCGGCAGGGTTATAACGCAGCGCCGCCATTTCCGTGCGGGTGTGCAGGGATAACGGTGTGCGCGGCGCGTAGTGGCTTTTGAGTTGGCCGGGAGAGCTTGGTGCAGGGGTACGGTCATCGGCGAAGCCATGAGCAGCAGCACTGCTATCGGTAGGGCTACCGGAGACACGCTTGCGGTCTGTAGCCGCAACCCCCGCCGTACCGCCCTCAGCCCCGCCGCCTACAAGCACCGGCCCGAGCAGCGCCTCAATGCGCTCGCGGGAGGCGCCGCCGGGGCGCAGTATCCGTGCGGGGCCGCCGCTCAGGTCGAGGACGGTTGACTCCACGCCTACGGAGCAAGGGCCGCCGTCGATGATAAAATCAACCTTATCGCCGAGCTGTTCCCGGACGTGTTCGGCACAGGTGGGGGAAAGATAGCCGAAGGGGTTGGCGCTGGGGGCCGCCACCGCACCGGTGGACCGGGCAATCAGGTTTTGTGCGACAGGATGAGACGGAAAACGTATCGCCACCGAGGGAAGGCCGCTGGTTGCCAGATCCGGCACTTCCGGGCGTTTGGGGAGGATCAAAGTGAGGGGGCCGGGCCAGAGTTGGGCGGAGAGGATTTCAAACTGACGGCGGGCCTCCGGGCTTAGTGCGTCAAGGTTGGCAATGCGCGGTAAGGCATCGAGACCGGCAATGTGGACGATCAACGGATCGAAGCGGGGGCGGCCTTTAGCTTCAAAGATACGGGCCAGGGCATCGGGGTTAAAGGCGTCCGCGCCGAGGCCGTAGACGGTTTCGGTGGGGAAAGCAACCAAACGCCCGGCGGTGATGGCTTCTGCGGCGAGCAGAATATCATCATCATTTGTGGAAAGAAGGTTCATAAAATTTCCTTTGGCTCCCCATTTTCGTCTATGACTTTTGCGGCCCCGGCGGAGTTGACAAATATGATATTGCGTAATATAGTTAGTTTAGACGGATGGGTCAGGAAACCTCGTGTTGAAGGCCCTGCGATATTGTTCAGCCCATCCGTTGCCTTTATTTCCCCGGCTCCTTCCCCTAAAACCACTTGCGCCGTTTGAAAAAGATAATCATCCCCAATGCGATAAGGCCCATGACGCCCCAGACGATGGGGTAGGCGTGGGGGTAGTCCAGTTCGGGCATGTGGGCGAAGTTCATGCCGTAGACGCCGACGATGAAGGTGAGGGGGAAATAAAGGCAACGGATGGGCTGAACAATATCGCAGGGCCTTCAACACGAGGTTTCCTGACCCATCCGTCTAAACTAACTATATTACGCAATATCATATTTGTCAACTCCGCCGGGGCCGCAAAAGTCATAGACGAAAATGGGGAGCCAAAGGAAATTTTATGAACCTTCTTTCCACAAATGATGATGATATTCTGCTCGCCGCAGAAGCCATCACCGCCGGGCGTTTGGTTGCTTTCCCCACCGAAACCGTCTACGGCCTCGGCGCGGACGCCTTTAACCCCGATGCCCTGGCCCGTATCTTTGAAGCTAAAGGCCGCCCCCGCTTCGATCCGTTGATCGTCCACATTGCCGGTCTCGATGCCTTACCGCGCATTGCCAACCTTGACGCACTAAGCCCGGAGGCCCGCCGTCAGTTTGAAATCCTCTCCGCCCAACTCTGGCCCGGCCCCCTCACTTTGATCCTCCCCAAACGCCCGGAAGTGCCGGATCTGGCAACCAGCGGCCTTCCCTCGGTGGCGATACGTTTTCCGTCTCATCCTGTCGCACAAAACCTGATTGCCCGGTCCACCGGTGCGGTGGCGGCCCCCAGCGCCAACCCCTTCGGCTATCTTTCCCCCACCTGTGCCGAACACGTCCGGGAACAGCTCGGCGATAAGGTTGATTTTATCATCGACGGCGGCCCTTGCTCCGTAGGCGTGGAGTCAACCGTCCTCGACCTGAGCGGCGGCCCCGCACGGATACTGCGCCCCGGCGGCGCCTCCCGCGAGCGCATTGAGGCGCTGCTCGGGCCGGTGCTTGTAGGCGGCGGGGCTGAGGGCGGTACGGCGGGGGTTGCGGCTACAGACCGCAAGCGTGTCTCCGGTAGCCCTACCGATAGCAGTGCTGCTGCTCATGGCTTCGCCGATGACCGTACCCCTGCACCAAGCTCTCCCGGCCAACTCAAAAGCCACTACGCGCCGCGCACACCGTTATCCCTGCACACCCGCACGGAAATGGCGGCGCTGCGTTATAACCCTGCCGACGGCTACCTCTTTTTCGACGGAGCCTCCCGTGACGCGTGGCGCGGACTCGAGGAAAGCAAGTCCGATACCGCGCAGCGCCCGAACCCTCCATCGAGCCGGATACAAACCCTTTCCGAAACCGGCAGCATTACCGAAGCCGCAGCGAATCTGTTCTCCGTGTTACATTACATGGATACCCTCGGCCTCTCCAGGCTCCACGCCGAACGCGCCCCCGGACAAAGCCTCGGCCCTGCCATCAACGACCGCCTGAGCCGCGCCGCATCAGACATTGATACTATCACCCCCTATAGCGCACCGGATTCTCCCATGAAGCCCTGGCCTGCTTTGGCCCCGCTGGGGAGGCTGCTCCATATTCGCGGCAGCAAAGAGACAATCTTCTATTATGATACCGGTACAAACACTACGCAGGAAAAACCCGCCATCGTACTGATCCATGGTCTGGGTGATGAGGCCGATTCCTGGCGACACCTTATCCCGTTACTGCAACGTGAATACCGCGTACTGGCGCTGGATTTACCGGGCTTCGGGCGTTCCGCCGCTCCGGGCAGGATAACCATTAAACGGCATATCGCCGCCGTCATCGTGCTTCTGGAGGCATCCGGCTGCGCGAGCCCTGCGGTACTGGTAGGCAGTTCCCTGGGTGCGGGAATCGCCGAGGGCGCGGCCATTGCCCGGCCGGATCTGGTGCAAGGACTCATACTGCTGGACGGCTGCTTTCCTTCGTCAATCAGACTGGATTCGGGGTTTGTTTTTTTGGCTCTGCCATTTTTGGGGAAAGCCTGGTACCGGAAATTCAGGAAGGACCATGAGGCGGCGTATCAATCACTGTTCGGGTACTATGCGGACATTGAAGACATGAGCGGGGAGGACCGGCAATTCCTGCGGGAACGGGTCATTGCCCGGGTGGAAAGTGATACCCAGGAACGGGCCTATTTCGGCTCCCTCCGCAGTCTGGTGTGGACCCGCCTGTCTGCCGCCCGGTATTTTAGCCGGGGTATTGCCGCATATACGCAACAAAAGCCGGGAAAGCTGCTTATCCTCTGGGGCGAGCAGGACCGGGTGCTGCCGCCCGATTCGGCAAAGGCGGTACAGGCGCTTTGCCCCGGAACGGAGCTTACCGTCATTCCCGGCGCAGGGCATTTGCCGCATCAAGAGCGGGCCGGTGAAACCGCATCTGCAATACTGCGGTTTATGACGGAGTTGGAGCATCGTTAGCACTCAAAGGTAGGTCCCTTGACACGTTCTGCCGGAATGCGCTACAGTTTTAAAACAAGCCCAGATGGTGGAATTGGTAGACACGCTGGTTTCAGGTACCAGTGCCTTCACCGGCATGGAAGTTCGAGTCTTCTTCTGGGCAAACAAAAAGAGGCCTCGCCGCAAGGCGAGGTTTTTTGCGTCATAGGCCAGAAGAAGACTCGAACTTCCGTAGGGTGCGCCGACTAACGGGAGGAAAAGGCGCCATGGATGGCGCCGGCAGCACCCGAAGGTGGGCCCGGAGCCCCGAAACAGGATGTTGAGGGGCGGAGGGTCGAGTCTTCTTCTGGGCAAACACGTAATTCCTTATGGTATAAGGAATTAGCTAAATGATGGCAGACCCTTAAACGGGCTGTACATCCACACTTTAAGCGACTGATACGAAAACTGATATTTTTGGTTTCGTTTTGGTCAAAAGGAGTGATGGTATGCGCAGCCCGTTTACCATTTACAAAGAAAAGACCAAATTAGGTCTCTGCTGGTACGCCCGTTTCTTCTGGGATGAAGGTCTGGGAAGGTATCTTGAAACCCGTTCCACCGGAATCCTCGTTGAAGGCAAGCGTGAACGCCGCCGGGAAGCCGAGGATAAAGCCCGGAAGATACTGGCGGAGCTAAAGTCCCCAACGCTCCCGGAAAGCACCCTCAAAAAGGTTTCCCCAAAGAAACAAAGCCGTCAACCTTCCAAAGTGGCCGACATCTCCTTCATCCAGTACCTCCGGGACTTTTGGACCCCTGAGAGCGAATACGCGAAGTACAAAAGGGATGTCAAAAAGAAACCCCTATCGGCCTACTACATCCAGATGAACCATGCGGATATTGAGCGGCATATAGCCCCATATCCGGGTTTTCAGAAGATTAGCCTTGGGGATGTCTCCAAAAAGCTAATCCGGCAATGGCTTATCTGGATGGGAACCCGAAAAACGTTATTCCGAAAAAAAGATGGGACCCTTATAGAGCGGGGGACCATTTCCGGGCGTAGGACCAACGCAATCCTCCAGGGAATGCGGGTAGCGGTTCGCTGGGCGGTGGATAACGAGGATTTACCCGTTGACCCTTTCAAGAGAGCCGGGGAAGCCGCCGAACAGGTTATTGAAAAGGGGATTTTAATCCCGGAGGAAGTCGTCAAGTTAATTAGCTCGCCCATAAAAGACCATTATTCCCGGCTTGCGGTTTTGCTGGGAGTTTTATGTGGAATGCGCAGAGGTGAGGTCCGTGGGCTTCAATGGGGCGATATTAACGATGGCTTAATCTCCCTCCGGCATAACTATCAGGATACGGACGGCCTTAAAGGGCCAAAATATGAAAGCCTCCGTACTATTCCTGTACCCGCCTCTGTTCAATCTCTTGTAAATACCATTAAGGCTATCCTTGGGAACCCTGCCCCCGACAGCTTTGTCTTTGCCACATTCAACGATGAAACATCCC
>BNVD01000106.1 GCA_025997835.1 Spirochaetia bacterium | reverse complement strand
TTTTATTGGTTCTGTTTACGGGCTGCCCGGCGGATGATCCCGATCCTGCCGGCACTAACTCTAATAACGCTGGGGAGGAGGAGGAGGATGTTGAGTTAGCAGAACATAACGACACCATCAAGATGAAGAAAACATATTGGCTATTTTTTGTATTGGTTAGCGTTTCATTGGTCCTGTTTATGGGCTGCCCTGCGGACGATGAGAACGGTACGCCGTTCTTTGACCACTATGTCATGCTGTACGGTTTCCGCTTGAAAATCACTGACTGTGCCAGGGACAGTACCCAACTATACTGCAACAAAACCGCTCGGAACTATCGAAAACAGCACTTTCATCCCACGTTCATGCAGGGGCTTAAAGTGCGTTTCATAGTTGGTGATGTATTTTCCGGTATTCGCGTAGGTATCAATATGAATATGGGGACCGGTTTTGTTGCAGTATAGTTGGGTACTGTCCCTGGCACAGTCAGTGATTTTCAAGCGGAAACCGTACAGCATGACATAGTGGTCAAAGAACGGCGTACCGTTCTCATCGTCCAGTTGGTAGCCCATCTGCACGCGGGGATCCGGCCAGGGTTCCTGCCACAAAGTTTGTACGACCCGCTGCGGGCTGGTTGGGTGTATGTTTATCTTGATGGTGTCGTCATGTTTTGCCAACACAACCTCCTCCTCCACCTCAGTGGTATTAGGGCCAGGATCGGGATCGTCCGCAGGGCAGCCCATAAACAGGACCAATGAAACGCTAACCAATACAAAAAATAGCCAATATGTTTTCTTCATCTTGCGCCTCCTATAAACGCATCGTAACAGACAGCGGTATGCTTACGCTAAATGCCTTATCGAATGTTTCTACCGGGTCAGGTTTTGGGTTTCGATTGTCTCCGCCGATATGATCAATAAAGATCGATCGGGATTCCGCGTTAAGGTCGCGGGATCGCTGAGTCATGCTGCCGAAGAAAGTCAGACCAATACCAACACTTGATCGGCTGCTAAGCTGCAGGTCGAGAGAAACTTTTGCTTCCCACGTATCACGCAGCCAGGAATAGTCCGCTTTCGTACCTACTGAAGTACTGCCGCTGACGCTGTACAGCCCTATCATATTCCGCAGATAGCCGCCCAGCGAGAGATTTGAAGTCAGTTTGTAATTAATGCCAAGACCGTTCCACAGGACAAAATGATCAATTTCTTTGTAGGTGTCCGCTGTTCTTTTGGGTTCCAGATTGAAATTAGCCCATTTGCCATCTGTATTGGAGGTACCCATCAATTTGTAGTTTTTGTCTCTCCATACGGTCAGACAGTTATCGGTCCGCAGACTAACTCTGTCGGTTACCTGGTATGTGGCATTCAGATTTACGCCGTTTCTGAACACCAGCGGATAACCTGTTTCCACTTGTGAACCATCAGCGAGATAATACTCGTTGAGATACGAGGTTATCATTCCGTTATACCCTATGGTAACGCTTAAATCTTTAAGGGGATGCAGACTTCCATAAAGGCCAAACTCGTGGTAATACACCTCGGCATCGGCGCTTTTTGGAACGACCTCTTCCGTATTCGTTTTATACTGGTATTTGGTCGGCCAGCCCTCGTGCCTGATACGATACGATGCGTTGAGTTTACCAAAATCTCCCAGGTCCCAGCCAATCCTGGCCCCATAGCGGTAAGCGGACGTTTCCTTATCATGATAGATATTTGTATCCGGTACTTTGAACCATTCATATTTCGGCAAAAAGTAACCGGTCGCCACGGCTATGGTCACCGGATCCAATAGCGCTTCTACCAGCACACCTACGTCATCGGTGATGTTATCGGGGTTCACGGCGGTATTCCACGAATGGTCATATTGAGCATCTTCGTTAACGTAAATACGCAATTCGGGGTCCGCGCCCAGCGAGTCCGCATAAACGGATTTGAGGTTGTTACCCAGAGAAGCCTTTATGAAGCCAAAGCGCGCCCAGACTTTTACGTCCGGCTGCTCACGCACCCGGAAACTTCCGCCATATTTTTCGCCATCGTAGCCCAAAAGCAGATACGAATCGTCCCAAAAATTGGGCGTTTCCGTTGGGAAAATCATATCGGTATGATTCTGCGCGCCCTGACCGCGGATATCAGAATTACTGTACTGATTATCGGTTATTTTAAACGCATTGACCGATGAAGATATTTCCGCATACAAACCCACCCCGGAATATTCTTCTTCCTGAGCAAAAACCGGTACGACTGTAAGCAACAGCGGCAAGGCTATAGACAACGACATTATTCGCAGCCGGTACAATGTTTTTTTTCGCATTATCGCTCCTTGTTCCTTGAAGTAAAAAGAGAATAGTCTGCCGGCCGCAGCCGGCAGACCATTCATTGCTGTTTGCGCTTAATAGGTCTTCGAAATAGTTCCTATCTTATGGTCTGTCCAAAGAGACTCAACTTCGAGACCAGTCAGCGCTTTGCCGAAGACACGGGCAAGTATAATTTCACCATCGCCGGTGTTAGGACTGGTAACTCCAGTCAGGGCATCATTGGCATAACCGTTGACACTGATCCACTGACCGTCAGTACTTGGCTGGGTAAAGTTGCCAGGGCCAGGCACAGTTATCGTATCCCCCAATACCCCATCAATATAAATTGACAGCTTCTTGTTCGGTTTATCCCAGACACCAACTACATCGCTTGCATCCCACGCTCCGGGCATTGGAACATTAAAGGGAGGACTCTTCGCAACATTGAAACCGGAAGACAACGTATACTCTGTCCCATCAATCGTGATAACAAACTCGAAATTAGCGCCTCTTTTGTACAGATATACCGAAGAATTCCCCATTCCGGCATAGCCGCCGCTATTCGAAAAAATTGACTCGATGCTGAAAGAGTCATTGAGTTTATTTACAATATCCGGACTGTCACGGTAGGGGAAGGAAATGTAGTTGCTTCCGGGGGCATTCCAATGCCAGGCGTATAGGTGTACATTGCTTAACCCGGTACCCGCGAAAGCGGTAAAGCGGGTAAATGTCACCATGGGAGCCTCGCTTTTCAGCACAGCGGATTTCGGATCGAAATCGGCGACGGTATAGTCAACGGCGGCATTATAGGCCGTTAAGGTATTGTTCCACACCACGTCCAGAATATCAGCCTGTTGCCACGGATCATTGGCTGCGTCCGCATCTGAAGCGTAGTAATTACTTACCACTACCGGCACGTTGGTGAAAGAGGCCGCCTTGTTAGCATTTGTATCTACAAGCGTTCCCTTAGTCATGTCGTAGCTAATCGTAAGACTATTTACCTCCGCAAGGCTCAGTGTTTTGTTCAGGTAGAGTACAATGGCGGGCGAGCCATTTTTAGTGCGCGCAGCAACAGTGGAGTTACCAGCATCAGTATTTGTCCCGTTAGTGGCCTTGGTAATCCGGTTGACTCTTACTCCGGGGAGATTGGTGGTGAACGCGTAATAAGATTCAGTGCTAATATGTACAGACGGTGAATAGTTTAAGTACACCATCCGGGTATACGGACCTCTGGGCGCAGGGGCTACTCTATAATGGACACCGCCGGCCGCGGTACTCGTACTGGAACTAGCGCCTTCTTTCGAGTATAACTCCCTGGTCCCGTCAAGCGTTATGGAGGTCGGGCTGGGTCTGGAGTCATCCACGCTGGTAAACCCATTCACCGTTACAGGCTGAGTAAAGTTTTGCGTTTTCTTCCCAGCGTTGTATTTGTGCTGCACATTCCCGGTTGTTTCATCATAGTCCAGGGTGATACCAGATACTTCATCGAAGGACGGTTTGCCGTTCAGGGTAATTGTCAGGACCTTTTCGGTCGAGTCAAGCTTGAAGTCCGCAACGCCGGTTGCTGATACCGATCCACCAACGGTGAAACCGGCCGCGGTGAGAATACTTATTTGCTGATCAAAGGTAAGTATGATCTCCTGCTTGGTTGTTGTAGTCGTACCATTAATGACCGGTGCAGAAACCAATTGTGGATTAGGCAGACTTGCCACCGCAATGGAGCCGTTCGCTTTTGCGCTGTTGTATGTGTTGGTCTCGGTAGTAAGTGCGGCAAGCGCCTGGTCAACAACGGTCTGAACCACTGAGGGATCGTCATTGACCGTATAGACTCCGTTTGCAGCCGTAATAGCGCTTCTATAAGCGATTTTATCCGCCGAAGTAACCCATTTCTGCACTTCGACTAATTCACTGCCATTCACTGAAGTAAACACTGATACAATGTTTTCCTCGGCAGCGTCAATTGCCTCCTTAAGGAGGGTTTTATCGGGCCTAATACCCTCCTTAGGACAATTCGCAGAAAACTTCTGGTTTGCTACGCTTATGGTAATAGTGATCGAATCGATATCCGCCTGTTTCGCGTTCACATCGCCGAGAACGAATAACGCCGCGTCTATGACCGCCTGTAAATCATCCCGGTCAGCCTTGAGGGACCAGAACGCTGAAGGATCGTATTCGATACCGCTATTGGTAGCCGATGCCGGATTATCTGTCAGGAGCAGCTGCCCGGTGTAAATGGCAACTCTCAAGAAGCGGAGATTGTAATTGGGGTTCAAGCCATCGCCTTTGAGGGGGTCAAACACCGCCGTTGCTGTGTTAATATCCGCGACAGCACGGTCAATTTCAGTCTGTTCCGCGCTGTTATTATACAAAACCTTTTTTGCCGCGGCTATCGTAGCGTTGTACTCGTCTTTGGCCTGCACGGTAACCCACTGCATACCAATTTCAACATCGGTTCCGTCTCCGATTATCGAAACTTCAACCGAATCGCGGTTTGTTTCCGCCTCGATAATTTTAGACGCAAGAGCCGTTTTTTCACTCTTAGCTTCCTGCGGACAAGCCAGAAACAGCCCGCAGGAAAGCAACAGAAGCGCAGCCGCAAGAGCTGTCGTTTTATTGAAAAGAATCTTTCTCATATTTTCCATCCTCCAAATGTTTGTTTTAGTTGAGCCACTGGGGGCCTATAAGGTTTCCAGCCGCATCCGCCGTACCATTAACGGGAGAAATACTTTCGTAATAGGTATCTTCTTCCCTGATCACCCACGGGATGTCCTTGTAGGGCATGTTCAGATTGGTCCAGTTGTTTACCTTCGCCGGATCAGAAAAAACCTTGAGATCCGGCGGGGCAGTTCCATTGTTGTCATCGGTGATAATGCCGCCGGAAACCCATACCTTTATTCCGGTGCCGGCTTCTTGCTCAACTTCAATCTGGTTCCAGCCCTTTTTAAGGGGCATCCATACGGCAAATAGATTCCCGCCTCTTGCGCCCGTAGCACGACGATACCGGAAAATGTTCGTATCTTTGTCTACATACACATAACCCATGGTCCTGATCTCTTTTACCAGAAGATCCGGTCCCATGCCGGGGTATTCCCTGCCTGAATATTCTACACCACCACCGCCTACCCATCCATTTTTGTAGTAGGCTTTCCCATGTCGCAGCAAGTGGGATTCGGTTCCATCTCCATTGTCTATTTTAAGCTGGAGGAATGCGAACTTAACTCCGCTGCCGCTTTTCTGCCATGAAGGCCATATCCAGGGTCTTCCGTGGTGACTGGCATAACCGTTAGAGGTCCAGGCATCGGTGGTACCCGACTCTCCGCCCGGAATATTTACCGCGCTCTGAGTACCATACAGACCGGTAATTATCTGGCCGGAGGTATTATCAAGATCTACCAGATCAGATGCGGCGGGTTCGGGGATAGTCAGCGTGACTGCGCCGTTATTGATGGTACCGGCTATACTCGTGGGACTGGCCAGGATTACACCCTCTGCGCCGTTTGCATTAGCATTTCCTGTGCTTGAATAATACGCCGTGACTGTTTTGCCGTTATACCTGCTGTCAAGGCCGGTAGCGTCCACCGTTACACTGTCCAGACCGCGGGCATACCCTGTGTAATTCAACAGGTCTTCGCCGCGAAGGGCATCAACCTCAGGAGGATATACGTGGTCAGGATCACCTGAATAGGGCAGCGGCACATGGTGAGCCCCATAACCGTCGCGGGTACCATCTTCCGACCAGTAACCGCCTGTTGGCGCGGTCCACGCCACAGTATTCGGATGGAACATCGCATAGACATTCATGTGCGCAGCAACCCTGCTATCGCCGGAATTGCGGTTTAAATGGGAAGTAACAAATCCATCGTTATTTGTAGAGGTAGTAACATACAACCACGATGACCAGCCAAAGTCATTCGCCGGCGTTGGGGTACGGAACCGGATATACTTCAGATTGCCCATACCCTGGCCCGAATACTCACCGGTTTTTACAAAGTGCGGGGGGAATTCAATATACCGCATTTGGGACATGCCGGTCATAGCGAAATCACCGGTACGCTCGAACGAGGTACAAGAGGAAAGATCGAACATCTGCAAGGAACTGCAACCGGAAAAGCTGTAGTTCCAAATGGCTTTGAGGGAGGTACAGCCGGTAAAATCGACTTCTGTCGCACCAGAACAGCTCTGGAAAGCGGCGGAATCGATGGCGGTCAGCTTTGACATTCCGGCCAAATCGATTTTTTTCAGATTGGTACAGTCCCGGAAAGCCTGGGAGCCGATCATGAAAGCATCCTTGGGGAATGTGACGCCGACCAGCCTGGTCCTGTTGGGGCGTTGAGTATATTCACTACCAGAGCTGTTCAGACCGGGGATCATATTGGCCAGCTTCCCATCATCGTCAAGGACCTTCCAGTCAACTCCGGAAAGATCCAGAGCGACATATTTGTTGCCAAATGCCTTGTAAAGCCCGCCAATACCGTCAGTTACCTCATTTTCCTGTCCCTCATAATAGACAAGCTCGATATCACTCAACGTGATATTCGGACTGACCTTTACCGGAACCGGGTTGTCCACGGTGTCGCCCCGCGAATCAACGGCTATTTCCAGAGCCAGCGCACCCAGGGTATCCACACCGGGTATGGATTTGCCATAGGTACCGGTTACAATGCCGCTTTCAGTTCCTTCCTTGGTGCCCCAGGCTGACAGAGCCTTTATGGTTATCTCTTCTTTTACGCCAAACCTTGCTATGGGGAGATTCTCGGAATCGTATCTCGCGCTGCCAATAAAAGGCGTTGTACCATCCAGGGTGTAGTAGATGGTCGCTCCATCTTGCACCTGCATCAGGATCGCTTCTCCTTCAAAAAAGAAGCCGCCGCCGGTCGACAGAACCGGTTCGGGAGCAGGGCCATCGGGTAAAGAAATAGTACTCGTATCCTCCTCCGTTGGACAGCCAGAGAATATGAGTACTAAAAGTACTCCCATAAGACTTAAAAGATTCT
Organism: Spirochaetia bacterium; assembly: GCA_025997835.1. Taxonomy (GTDB): domain Bacteria; phylum Spirochaetota; class Spirochaetia; order Treponematales; family Breznakiellaceae; genus BNVD01. The sequence continues at coordinate 306 of BNVD01000106.1, read as the reverse complement.
TTTTCATGTGTTTTACCCTCCTTACAGGTAAAAAATTCTATTATTATTCTCTGCCTGATTTTTGTATCTCAGGCAGTCAGTTACATAACAGGGCCGGTTAGGGCCGAGCGGGGTCGTAGAAAACTTCCATTTCAAGAATGGTCGCGGCATAGGCAGTGGTACCAGGGCGGGGCCCCAGGATATTCAAACGGAGCCCGTCGGTCTCTACGGTAGAAAAGTCCCATGCGGACCTGCCGGTGCCGTTCGCCTCCCCGACATCGGCTGCCCTGTACGCTTCCTTCCATTCTTCCGCTATAATACACCATC
>BNVD01000105.1 GCA_025997835.1 Spirochaetia bacterium | reverse complement strand
CCTGCTTCTCACCGATTTCCGGCCCCAAAAAGAGGTAACAGCGGCCCTTTGCCATAATTAGTAACTGCGGAGGATCTTGGCAACCCGCCCCAAAAGGCGGACATCCCGGCTGTAGACAGGTTTATACTTGTCGTTTTCCGGCTGGAGCCGGATACGGGTCTTTTCGCGGTAGTAGCGCTTAAGGGTTGTGGCGTCGTTTACCATAGCCACCACAATCTCGCCGTTGTTGGCAATGTCCCGCTGTTCGATGATTGCCGTATCCCCGTCCATGATGCCCGCGCCGGTCATGGAATCGCCCCGGACTTTAAGGGCGAAATACTGGGAGCCGCGTTTTAGTTCGGAGCGGTGTATGGGAACCGTATCGTCCCAGTTTTCCTCCGCCATAATGGGGTTACCCGCGGCAACGGAGCCCAATACCGGCACGGCGAGAAAGTCCTCCGAGCCCTCGTCCCCCGCCTCCCGTACCACTTCCATGGTGCGGGAGCGTTTGTCCTCACCCTTGAGGCGGCCTTTTTTCTTCAACGCCGTCACATGATCATGGGCGCCCTTCACCGAAATTTTAAACTGTTCGGCGATTTCCCGAATTGTGGGGGGATAGGCGTGTTCCTTCACATACTGTGAGATGAATGTCAGTACTTCCCGCTGCCGCCCGGTTAGCTCTTTCATCGTTCTGTCCTTATTCCATATTTTCGTAATTTGGCGTGCAAATTACTCGGATAGAGCCCAATCGCCTCAGCCGTCCGGGAAATAACCCCGCCGTTCCGGGCAAGCTGGACTTCCAGGTACTGTTTTTCAAACACGTCCCTGGCATCGTTGTAATTCATGATGAGTATATCCTGCATTTCCCGGTTTTGCCCATCCCCCACGGAGGCCAAATCCGCACTTTTTTTTGAAAAAGCCGGATTTCTTTGCAGCAAATTGTGCAGCGCATCTGCGGCAACCCGGTCGCCTGAATGCATCACCACGATACGCTCCGCCAGATTCTTGAGTTCCCGGACATTGCCGGGCCAGTCGTGCTCGCAGAGGAAGGAAACCGCGTCATCTTCAAGCTCGACCTCCCCCGCATCCAGCTCTTTCAGGAAGTGCAGCAGCAGCAGGGGGATGTCCTCGCGCCGTTCCCGCAGGCTGGGGAGGGAGATGGGGATCACGTTGAGGCGGAAAAACAGGTCCTGCCGGAACAGGCCCTTCCCGCACTCCGCTTCCAGGTCCTTGTTGGTGGCCGCGATAAGCCGCACATCGGTCTCGATGGTCTTTTCACCCCCTACCCGTTCCATCTTCTGTTCCTGAATCACCCGCAGGACCTTGGCCTGGGAGGACAGGGACATATCCCCGATCTCGTCCATAAAGAGGGTGCCGCCGTTGGCAACTTCGAAGCGGCCCCGGCGGCTGGAAACCGCGTCGGTAAAGGCCCCTTTCTCGTGGCCGAAAAGTTCGCTTTCGATGAGGGTGTCGGGGATGGCGGCGCAGTTGACCTCCACAAAGGGTTTTGCCGCCCGTTCCGACAGCCGGTGTATGGCACGGGCCACCAACTCTTTGCCGGTGCCGCTTTCCCCGGTAATCAAAATCCGGGCGTCGCTGGCGGCGGCCTGCCGTATGGTCGCCCGAATCTGCTCAATGGCCGGACTCACCCCGATAATCTCGTCCTTTTCAAGCCGGGTCTTCTTCTTCAGGTCCCGGTTTTCCGCCCGCAGGGTCTGTACCAACAGGGCGTTCCGGCAGGTGGTCAGCGTTTTATCCAGGGAGAGGGGCTTTTCCAGAAAGTCAAAAGCCCCGAGCTTTACCGCCCGTACCGCCATATCCACATTGGCGTGGCCGGAAATCATCACCACCTCTACCCCCGGCCAGTCCCGGCGTATCTGCTCCAGCGCCTCAAGCCCCCCCAGGTTGGGAAGCAGCACATCGAGAAAGATAAGGTTGACAGCCTCCCGTTCAAGGATCTCAATCCCCACCAGGGCGTCTTCGGCGGTAAACACCGTGTACTGTTCATCCTCCAGCACCGATGCCAGGGTCCGGCGTATCCCCGACTCATCATCAATAATCAGTATCTTCGTCATGTTTACTCCCATTCAATCATGATACCAGGTTCCCCGGCACATCGTCCAATGGAAAATCAATGAAAAAGGTGGAACCCACCCCTTCCGCCGAATTGAGCCAGATCGATCCGCCGTGGTCGGTGATGATCCGTTCAATGATGGGCAGCCCCAGGCCGGTTCCCGATTCCTTGGTGGTAAAGTAGGGGACAAACACCCGTTGCTGTTCCGCCTCCGAAATCCCCTTACCCGTATCCCGGACGCTTAAGCGGCAATACCGGCGTTCCCGCTTCTTTACCAGGTCGGTCCTGATTTCGATGGTCCCCTCACCGTTCATAGCGTCGATGGCATTGATGATGAGATTGGCCAGCACCTGGGTAATATGCCGCTGGTCCATTTTTACCGCAAGCCCCGCTTCGATATGGGCTACCTCAAACTGTACCTTGGGATAGGACGCATGATAGGGCTCGATGATTTTTTCCACCGCTTCTTTCAGCATCGTCCAGGTCTGGGACGGCTCAATGGGCCGGGCCAGGGTGCGGAATTCGGTGAGCATCGCCGCAAGCCCCTCAACTTCCTGCACAACCGCCAGCATGGAGCTTTCCAGTATCTCCCCTATCCGTTCCGGCTCATTCCGCCAGCGCCGCAGCACCCGTTCCGCCGAAAGCTTGATCGGTGTCAGGGGATTTTTTATCTCGTGGGCCAACTGCTGGGCAATGTCCTGCCAGATGGATATCTTCTCCGCCTTGATCAATGCGTTTTGGGATTTTTCAAGGTCCTGCACCATGGCGTTAAAGGTACTGATCAGGGTGCCCAGTTCATCCCCCGGACGGGACAGAATCTGAATGGAAAAGTCCCCCTCCGCCACCCGCCGGGTCGCCTCGGTAAGTTCCACAATAGGCTGGGTAACCCGCCGGGTAAAGGAAATGGCAATGATCGCCGTCATCAGCAGGGGCGGAAAGAAGAACATCATGTAATAGAAGATCAGCAGGGGCCGCATATTGCTCCCCAGCCGGTCGATAAGGTCAAAGCGGACCAGTTCGTTCCCGATGGCTTCCACCGTATCGTCAAACCCCGCCCCCAGTTCGTAACTTACCACCCGGATAAGGCCGGTAAAATTTCCCCGGTTTGGCGGAAGCGGCGGATGCAGTACATAGCGGATCACATCCTGGTCACGGGGCATTTCCCGTGGGGCAAACCCCCGCTGCAGGGCGGGCGGCCCCTCCAGTTCCAGGTCACCATTTCCGGCAAAGGTCCCCTTCCGCCATATACCGCCGGGGCTCTGCCAAAACTCCTGCACCGCCGCGAAATCCTCCCCCAGGTCCCCCATCTCGTCCACACCGATATGCCGGTGTATTCCCCGCGGCAGTTCCTCCCGCCAATCCGTTCCGTCCCCCAAATCATCCCAGGAGCGCATCAATATACCAATATCGTTCTGCCGCTTCTGAATAAGCCCATCGCATTTCTCAAGCTGTAGAAAATAATTTTCCATCGCCAGGGCGCCTGAGTCTTCCAGCGCCTTTTCCAGATGCATGGACTGCCAGAACCGCACCATCACATACACCGACTGGGTAGTAATCAACGTAACCGGCACTGCGGCAAAGATAACCGTTACAATAAAATAGCCAAACAGCCGGGCCTGAAACTTGCTCCCCACCCGGCGCGCAATAAAATCCCGGACCAGATTCTTGCCTTGTAAACTGCCAGGTCTGCGTTCGAAGTAATTCGAAGCAAAAGGAATATACCGGTATACATGAAAACGGTCAGGGTCTATCCAAAAAATTTCTTTATCAGTGTCCGGGGCCTTGTTTTAATCTACTTTCTCCTCTGCGTCCTGACCATTTTGTTTTCCCGGATTTTCTTTCTCGAAACCCTGGAGGAGGGATCCCTGCCGGGGCCGCTGCCGTTTATTGTATTCTTTACGGTTCCGGCGGTGCTGCTGGTGTTCCTGGGTTTTTCGGTAGCGAATCTGGTCCGGGATTTTATTGCGCGCCGGGTGGGGAGCAAGTTTCAGGCCCGGCTGTTTGGCTATTTTATTGTAACGGTTATCTTTGCCGCAGTGCCGGTTACGTTGATTACTACCCAGTCGGTGTATGTGATGGTGCGGTTCTGGCAGTCCATGCATCTGGAAAAGGCGCTGGAAGACTCAGGCGCCCTGGCGATGGAAAATTATTTTCTACAGCTTGAGAAATGCGATGGGCTTATTCAGAAGCGGCAGAACGATATTGGTATATTGATGCGCTCCTGGGATGATTTGGGGGACGGAACGGATTGGCGGGAGGAACTGCCGCGGGGAATACACCGGCATATCGGTGTGGACGAGATGGGGGACCTGGGGGAGGATTTCGCGGCGGTGCAGGAGTTTTGGCAGAGCCCCGGCGGTATATGGCGGAAGGGGACCTTTGCCGGAAATGGTGACCTGGAACTGGAGGGGCCGCCCGCCCTGCAGCGGGGGTTTGCCCCACGGGAAATGCCCCGTGACCAGGATGTGATCCGCTATGTACTGCATCCGCCGCTTCCGCCAAACCGGGGAAATTTTACCGGCCTTATCCGGGTGGTAAGTTACGAACTGGGGGCGGGGTTTGACGATACGGTGGAAGCCATCGGGAACGAACTGGTCCGCTTTGACCTTATCGACCGGCTGGGGAGCAATATGCGGCCCCTGCTGATCTTCTATTACATGATGTTCTTCTTTCCGCCCCTGCTGATGACGGCGATCATTGCCATTTCCTTTACCCGGCGGGTTACCCAGCCTATTGTGGAACTTACCGAGGCGACCCGGCGGGTGGCGGAGGGGGACTTTTCCATTCAGATTCTGTCCCGTCCGGGGGATGAACTGGGCACCCTGATCAGTACCTTTAACGCCATGGTGCAGGACCTTGAAAAATCCCAAAACGCATTGATCAAGGCGGAGAAGATATCCATCTGGCAGGACATTGCCCAGCAGTTGGCCCACGAGATAAAAAATCCCCTGACACCGATCAAGCTTTCGGCGGAACGGGTGCTGCGGCGCTGGCGGAATGAGCCGGAACGGATAGGGGAGATACTGGAAAGCTCCATGCTGGCGGTTGTGCAGGAAGTTGAGGGGCTTGCGGCGATGCTCACCGAATTCCGCACCCTGGCCCGGCCCATTGAGCCGTCCCAGACCTGGACGATGCTGAAAGAAGCGGTGGAAAAAATCATCGAGCCCTATCATGCGTCCTATCCCAAGGTACAGTTTGAGGTAGCCCATATCGAAGCGGGGCTTGCGGTAAAAATGGACCAGCGGCATATTACCCAGGTGCTGGCCAATCTCATCATCAATGCCATCGACGCTATGAACGGTGAGGGGACCATCGAAATCAGGACCGACCTGGTAAAGAAGCGGGAACGCCGGTATTGCCGCTTAAGCGTCCGGGATACGGGTAAGGGGATTTCGGAGGCGGAACAGCAACGGGTGTTTGTCCCCTACTTTACCACCAAGGAATCGGGAACCGGCCTGGGGCTGCCCATCATTGAACGGATCATCACCGACCACGGCGGATCGATCTGGCTCAATTCGGCGGAAGGGGTGGGTTCCACCTTTTTCATTGATTTTCCATTGGACGATGTGCCGGGGAACCTGGTATCATGATTGAATGGGAGTAAACATGACGAAGATACTGATTATTGATGATGAGTCGGGGATACGCCGGACCCTGGCATCGGTGCTGGAGGATGAACAGTACACGGTGTTTACCGCCGAAGACGCCCTGGTGGGGATTGAGATCCTTGAACGGGAGGCTGTCAACCTTATCTTTCTCGATGTGCTGCTTCCCAACCTGGGGGGGCTTGAGGCGCTGGAGCAGATACGCCGGGACTGGCCGGGGGTAGAGGTGGTGATGATTTCCGGCCACGCCAATGTGGATATGGCGGTACGGGCGGTAAAGCTCGGGGCTTTTGACTTTCTGGAAAAGCCCCTCTCCCTGGATAAAACGCTGACCACCTGCCGGAACGCCCTGTTGGTACAGACCCTGCGGGCGGAAAACCGGGACCTGAAGAAGAAGACCCGGCTTGAAAAGGACGAGATTATCGGGGTGAGTCCGGCCATTGAGCAGATTCGGGCGACCATACGGCAGGCCGCCGCCAGCGACGCCCGGATTTTGATTACCGGGGAAAGCGGCACCGGCAAAGAGTTGGTGGCCCGTGCCATACACCGGCTGTCGGAACGGGCGGCAAAACCCTTTGTGGAGGTCAACTGCGCCGCCATCCCCGACACCCTCATCGAAAGCGAACTTTTCGGCCACGAGAAAGGGGCCTTTACCGACGCGGTTTCCAGCCGCCGGGGCCGCTTCGAAGTTGCCAACGGCGGCACCCTCTTTATGGACGAGATCGGGGATATGTCCCTGTCCTCCCAGGCCAAGGTCCTGCGGGTGATTCAGGAACAGAAGATGGAACGGGTAGGGGGTGAAAAGACCATCGAGACCGATGTGCGGCTTATCGCGGCCACCAACAAGGACCTGGAAGCGGAGTGCGGGAAGGGCCTGTTCCGGCAGGACCTGTTTTTCCGCCTCAACGTGATCCCCATCTCCCTCCCCAGCCTGCGGGAACGGCGCGAGGACATCCCCCTGCTGCTGCTGCACTTCCTGAAAGAGCTGGATGCGGGGGAGGTCGAGCTTGAAGATGACGCGGTTTCCTTCCTCTGCGAGCACGACTGGCCCGGCAATGTCCGGGAACTCAAGAATCTGGCGGAGCGTATCGTGGTGATGCATTCAGGCGACCGGGTTGCCGCAGATGCGCTGCACAATTTGCTGCAAAGAAATCCGGCTTTTTCAAAAAAAAGTGCGGATTTGGCCTCCGTGGGGGATGGGCAAAACCGGGAAATGCAGGATATACTCATCATGAATTACAACGATGCCAGGGACGTGTTTGAAAAACAGTACCTGGAAGTCCAGCTTGCCCGGAACGGCGGGGTTATTTCCCGGACGGCTGAGGCGATTGGGCTCTATCCGAGTAATTTGCACGCCAAATTACGAAAATATGGAATAAGGACAGAACGATGAAAGAGCTAACCGGGCGGCAGCGGGAAGTACTGACATTCATCTCACAGTATGTGAAGGAACACGCCTATCCCCCCACAATTCGGGAAATCGCCGAACAGTTTAAAATTTCGGTGAAGGGCGCCCATGATCATGTGACGGCGTTGAAGAAAAAAGGCCGCCTCAAGGGTGAGGACAAACGCTCCCGCACCATGGAAGTGGTACGGGAGGCGGGGGACGAGGGCTCGGAGGACTTTCTCGCCGTGCCGGTATTGGGCTCCGTTGCCGCGGGTAACCCCATTATGGCGGAGGAAAACTGGGACGATACGGTTCCCATACACCGCTCCGAACTAAAACGCGGCTCCCAGTATTTCGCCCTTAAAGTCCGGGGCGATTCCATGACCGGCGCGGGCATCATGGACGGGGATACGGCAATCATCGAACAGCGGGACATTGCCAACAACGGCGAGATTGTGGTGGCTATGGTAAACGACGCCACAACCCTTAAGCGCTACTACCGCGAAAAGACCCGTATCCGGCTCCAGCCGGAAAACGACAAGTATAAACCTGTCTACAGCCGGGATGTCCGCCTTTTGGGGCGGGTTGCCAAGATCCTCCGCAGTTACTAATTATGGCAAAGGGCCGCTGTTACCTCTTTTTGGGGCCGGAAATCGGTGAGAAGCAGG
>BNVD01000104.1 GCA_025997835.1 Spirochaetia bacterium | reverse complement strand
CAAGAACAAGGTAATTCCCTTTGTAATGACCATTGATGTGCGCTGGACCGCCGGTGTCATCGTTGACGCCTTTATCGATCCCGCCTTGAGTACCAAAGAGCGGTGGATCAACACCGTACTGGATCGTCATTTACTGTTGCCTGGCTACAAAGAGGGTTTTCGTTTCCTGAACAAGATGTATAACGAGGGCCTTATCGACCGGGACTTCCCCCTCTATAAAGCGGAAGAACAGATGAACAACCTGATCAAGAGCGGCACTGTCGGTTCTTTCAGCCATAACTGGGATCAGATATACCGCGAAAGTGTAGCAATTCTGTCTGACTTACAGAAAACCATACCCGGTGCGGACATGGTACCCATTGACCCGATACAGAGTTCCAACGGCATTACCCATAAGGCCATGTATGACGCTGCGGGGGTCAATTTCTTCATCCCCGCTTCCTGTAAAAATCCCGAAGCGGCCATGCGGTACATCAACTGGCTTGCCCGGTTTGAAAACTACAACTTCCTCCAGATCGGGCCGGAAGGGATAGTCCACGATATGGTGGACGGCGTTCCCAAGATCAAGGCCGGCGAAGGGCTCTGGATACAGAACAGTGCACAGAACATTGATTATACCATCATGATGAACGGTCTTGACCTGGGCGACCCTGAAAAGAACGCGCGAAGTCTGGCCAGTGCCTATCCCTGGCCTGCCGGGGTAATCACCCGCGCCTACAATGTTGCCATGACCAACGCTAAACCCGAACCGGTTATTCCGGTAACCCTGACTGCGGCGGGTCCGGTATCCCAGACACTGGTTGATAAAGGCAACACCCTGTTCACTACTGCGGTTATCGCCAAAACTACCGACTTTGACCGGGTATGGGACGCCGGTATAAAAGACTGGCTCGCGGCCGGCGCCCAGGCGGTCATTGACGAGCGCCGGGCGAAATACTTTGAGCCATAGGTAACACAAAAATGCAGCTAGCGCTACCTACATTGATCAGTCGCGGCATGGTATTACAATACGGTATCCCTGCTCCCCTATGGGGGCATGCCGCACCCGGCGCTTTTATTACGGTGCGTTTTCTGGATAAGACCTATCACACTGAGGCTGATGCCAAAGGTGCGTGGCTTGTGACCCTGGCCCCTGCCGGTCCCGGTGGCCCCTATACCATGCACATCGCCTGCGAAGACGATAAAACACCCGGAAACGACAGTATCACTGTTGACGACATCTACGTTGGCGAGGTGTGGCTTTGTTCCGGGCAGTCCAACATGGAATTGCCCCTTGCGCGTTTGCGGGACGAGTATCCTGACGAGTGGACACCCCCGGTTAATGCCCTGATACGGCAGTTTCACGTGAATATCACCTGGAATTTCGCCTCTCCGCAGGAGGAGCTTGCGGGCGGCAGCTGGGTTCCGGCGTCTGAAAGCTCGCTGGAGACTTTTTCGGGAACCGCCTGGTTCTTTGCGAAAAAACGGTACGAACAGTACCGTATACCCATCGGGCTTATCCTTTCCGCCGCCGGAGGCTCCCCGGTTGAAGCGTGGATGAGTAAAGAATCCCTAAAAGCCTTTCCGCATCTGCTTGCCCAGGGTGAACAATACGCCGATACTGCTTTTATGAATCAAACCATAGCCCGTAGTGACGCGGCGCAGATCGCATGGCTGGATAATCTGAACCAATCCGACTGCGGTTTAACAAGCGGCGCTGAATGGTTCCGCAGTGATACTGCTGATTCCGATTGGCATGAACTAACCCTGCCCGGCAGTTTTACGGGGCCGGGGCTTGCTGAATTTTGCGGTGTTGTATGGTTACGGCGTACCTTTTGTGTACCGCCTGAACTTGACGGCCGGGCGGCAAAAATATGGCTTGGTACGATTACCGACGCCGATACGGTGTACATAAACGGTGTGGAAATCGGCAATATCACCTACCGGTATCCGCCGCGCAAGTACCGTATACCTCAGGGCCTTTTACACGCCGGTGATAATCAGATTACGGTCCGCGTCATCTGTAACACCGGGGAGGGCGCCATTACGGAGGGTAAACCCTTCCGCATTTTCTGCGCTTATGGGGCAATCGAACTTGGGGGAACCTGGAAATATAAAACCGGCGTAAAAACAACCCCTTGTCCGCCGGGCTTCTTTATTCAATGGCAGCCCTACGGCCTGTTTAACGCCATGATCGCCCCCCTGCTGCGCTACGCCATACAAGGCGTTATCTGGTATCAGGGTGAATCAAATGACAAGAACCCCGATGACTACGAAGCGCTTTTTTTAACCATGATACCGGACTGGCGGAAGCGAAAAGGTCAGGGTGATATACCTTTTCTGTTTGTACAGCTTCCCCTGTGGGGAAAGCCCGCAGAAAACAGCGCGGACAGTAAATGGGCGCTTATCCGTGCCGCCCAAAGCGCCGCCTTACGCCTGCCCGCCACGGGTATGGCCGTTGCCCTGGACCTCGGCGAATGGAACGACCTCCACCCCCTCAACAAAAAGGATGTAGGCGCCCGCCTCGCCCTTGCCGCAGAAGGTGTACCGCCCGGGCCTATGCTCCATCACATAGAGCGCAACAGTAATACGGTTACTCTTTCCTTTGATACCGGTGGCGGCGATCTGGTTATCCGTGACCGTAACGCAGAATCACTGTCTCCACCGGAACAAACAGATGCGGCCGTATTTGTAAGCTGCGTATCAAACGATGGAAAGCACACCCGCCTCCCGGCAGCACTGGTTTCCCCCAATCAAATTACCGTTGACATACGTCCGGCGCTTACCCCGCTTGATCCGGCATCTCCGCTGGAGATGCTATACGCCTGGGCCGACAATCCCCAGGACCGGCAGCTTTACAACACCGCGGGCTTACCGGCAATTCCCTTTAAGATTGCAGTGCCCAAAACAGACACGGTAAACCACTCTTGACCCTCCCCCCGCTCTCCCCATACGATCGTACGTATGCACATATACCGTCCCCTCCGGGTAGCTATCCTTATCTACGATCTGTTTCGCCTTATCATCATGATTGGGGTGATTGTTTCGTTTGCCTATCCCCAGGAGGCGAAAGAAGCGCTGGCCTTTCCACTGTTAGTGTATATTGCGCCGAATGCGCTGTTCCCGCTGATGGCGTTGTTTTTGCTGGTTAAGCCGGAGGAGTACCGGCGGTATGGTGTACTGTATACGGCGGGGAAGGTTTTGTCGGTGGCGGCGGGTATTGGGTGGGTGGTTTTTTCCGCTGCGGATGTTTTGCCGGCGTTGAGGTCATTTTATGACGGGTCCAGGGTGATACGGGTGCTGGAGTTTACCGTACTGCTGATTGTGATGGACGGGCTTTCGGTTCTGGGGGGGCGGCATCTGAACAAGGGGCAGGTGATGCGTCCCTCGGCACAGCTCGCTCAGCCGAACCAGTTGGTTCCGCCGAACCAGTTGGTTCAACCGAACCAAACGGTTCAGCCGAACCAAACGGCCCGGATTGGCGAGGGAGAATAATGCGGATTATTCCAGTCGCAAGCGGCAAGGGGGGGGTCGGGAAGTCGCTGGTGGCGGCGAATTTGGGGGTGGCCTTTGCCCAGGCGGGGCAGCGGGTGGTGTTGGCGGACCTGGATTTGGGCGCGTCGAATCTGCATCTGGTGATTGGACACCGGGCGCCTGAGTTGGGGATTGGGACCTTTCTAAACGATATCCGCTCGGATTTTTCCCGGGTGATTGTGGATACGGATGTACCGGGGATGCGGTTTATTCCGGGGGATGGGGAGATTCCGGGGACGGCGAACCTTAAGGTGTCCCAGCGGAACGCGCTGGTAAAGAATCTTTTGGCCCTGCAGAACTCAACGGATATTCTGATTCTGGACCTGGGGGCGGGGACCCATCAATCAATTCTGGATTTTTTTTTGCTTTCCGGGCAGGGGATTGTCGTATCCGCGCCGGCGGTGACGGCGATTTTGAACGGCTACGTGTTCCTCAAAAACGCGGTGTTCAGGCTGATGTACAGTGTGTTCCGCAAGGGGACCAATGCGTACGCCTATCTTGAGGCGGCGCGGGCGGATGTTACCGGAAAAACGCGGCAGTATATTCCCCAGATGCTGCGGGAGATTCAGAAGATCGATCCCCAATCCTACGAACGGTTCCGGGCGAATCAGGCGCATTTTCATCCCCGGCTGATTATGAATATGCTGGAGGACCCCAAAGACGCGGATGTGGCGCTAAAGATTCGCCGGTCCTGCGAGGAGTACCTGGGGGTTTCCATTGAACACCTGGGGGTTATTTACCGGGACGGGCTGCAGGATACGGCTCTGGCGGCACGGCTGCCTATCGTCATCTATAAGCCCCAATCGCTCCTGTCCCAGGCGATTTACCGGATTGCGGACAAGATACTCCAGGGGCCGGAAGAAAAACTGGAGCTTGGAATAGCAGAAATCAACGGGAGCTTTCAGGAAGCGGCCATGGAGGCGGAGATTGATTTTGAGAACAAGACCGAATACGTGGAAGAACTGCTGCATTCCGGGGCGTTGACTCAGGGGGATTTACTGGAAACGGTAAAATCCCAGCAGCTTGATATTTCAAAACTGAAACGGGAAAATAACTTCCTAAAATTAAAACTGACCCAAGCGATGTCTCAGGGCTTCAAACCATAAGCCGGGGCTGGTCACGAAAAGCCGCAGACGGTATTATAACATCAGACGTTAGTCTGAGACTTTAGTCTGTGAGAGGTATCCATGCTATTAGCCGTACAGTTTCCATCATGGCTCTCCCCGGAGGTAATTCCCGGTGTTCCCGTCCTTCGCTGGTATGGGCTGATGTATATCGTGGCCTTTGGCGTCGCCTACATCCTGTTCCGCAGGCAGATACGGGAGCGGAATTTCCCCATGACCGAGGATGATGCCGCCATGCTTTTTACCTGGGGAATCGCCGGGTTGATCATCGGGGCGCGGGTCTTCTCCACCCTGGTTTACGAAACCAGCGATATATACCGCCATCAGCCCTGGCTTATCTTCTGGCCCTTCCGGGGCGGCCGCTTTACGGGTCTCGCCGGGATGAGCTACCACGGAGGGGTCATCGGCTGTATTCTTGGGGTGATTTTCTATTCTATTAGATACAAGTTTGATTTTCGGGAAATGACGGATATGCTCTGCGCCAGTATTCCCCTGGGCTATACCTTTGGCCGGCTGGGGAATTTTGCTAACGGCGAATTGTATGGCCGGGTTACCACCGGTCCCCTGGGGATGATCTTCCCCCACGCCCAGCGCTATTCCGCCGCGGAAGCCTGGGTCCGGGAGGTTGCGGAAAAGGCCGGTATAGCCGTTTCCAGCCAGACCGCCATGCTGAACCTGCCCCGCCATCCCTCCCAGTTGTACGAGGCCCTTTTTGAAGGGGTGGTTCTGTGGACCATCATCTGGCTGGTGCGGAAACACAAACCCTTTACGGGCTTCCTCACCGGGCTTTACATTGGCGGCTACGGTCTTATCCGGTTCGTGCTGGAATACTTCCGGGAACCTGACGCGGATCTGGGGTACCGGATTGAATTTGTCAAAAACGGCATTCCCCCGGCGCTGTTTTCTTCGCTTTTTAACTTTACCACCGGCCAGATCTTCAATTTTGTGATGATTGTAACGGCCCTGCTCTGGATGATCATTGTGGCGCCCCTGCCGGGGCACGAGCCGGTTCTGCGGTATCCCGATGGAGCGCGGGCGGGAATAGCGCCTCCTGTCAGTGCGGAAGCCAAAGAAGCGGCCCGGAAAAACCGGCGGAAGCTGCGAAAGAAGCTGCGGTAGGCTGTTATGCGGTATTACAGCACCCGCCGCCGGGAGGACCCGGTCAACTTTGCTGCGGCGGCCCTGACCGGCCTTGCCCCGGACGGCGGCCTTTTTGTTCCCGAAGCAATCCCCCAGTACCCGGCGGCGGTTCGTTCCTCTCTGGGTACTATGAGCTTCCACGACATTGCCCTGGAAACCATCAAGCCCTACGTTCACGGGGAAATCCCCGATGCGGTACTGGAAGATCTGGTCCGGCAGGCCTTTCCCTTCAGCGCCCCATTGGTAGGCGTGGGGGACAGGCTGGTACTGGAACTGTTCCACGGCCCCACGGCGGCGTTTAAGGATTTCGGCGCACGGTTCATGGCGCGGGCCTTTTCCTACCTCCGCCGCAATGAGGAGCGCCCCCTCCACATACTGGTAGCCACCTCCGGGGACACCGGGGGCGCCGTGGCGGACGGCTTTTTCGGTATCGAGGGGATTTCGGTTACGGTGCTCTACCCCAAGGGTCGGGTCTCGCCCCTTCAGGAACGGCAGATTGCCGCCCTGGGCGGGAATATCACCGCATTGTCCGTGGAGGGGAGTTTTGACGATTGCCAGGCGCTGGTAAAAGCCGCCTTTGGGGACGCCGATTTGCGGAAACGCCTGGTGCTGTCCTCCGCCAATTCCATCAACGTGTCCCGGCTCATCCCGCAGGCGGTGTACTATGCCGTAGCATCGGGCCGGGCCTTTGCCGGGCTCACCGATCCCGATGGGGCGGCAACACCGCGGGTAACGGGCGCCGACCGGGGAAACGGCGCGGCGGTGGACTACGGCATCCGGGCCGGACAGCAGGTGACCTTCTGTGTGCCCAGCGGTAACTTCGGCAACCTGACGGCGGGGCTTTACGCCATGAAGATGGGCGCCCCCATCCGGGGCTTTATCGCCGCCACCAACATCAACAAGACCGTGCCCGATTATCTTACCACCGGAAACTACCAAACCCGGCCCTCAGAGGCCACCATCTCCAACGCTATGGACGTGGGGGCGCCCAGCAACTTTGAGCGTATGGCCGCCCATTGGTCCCTGGAGGAAATGCGGCAGATCATCCGGGGCGTTTCCGTCTCCGATGAGGATACCCGAAAGACCATTGCCGCGATCCACGACCGTTACGGCTATTTTCTGGACCCCCACGGCGCGGTAGGCTGGAACGCTGCCGATAACCTTATCGGGACCAACAGTATTACTGCCGGCCCCTTGGCAATACTGGCAACCGCCCATCCTGCCAAATTTGCCGAAACCGTGGAACCCTTAACCGGCCCTATCCCGGTACCCCCATCACTCCAGCAGGTGATGGACCGGACAATACACACCCGAATCATACCCGCGGATATTTCCGCCCTAAAGGAAGCCTTATGAAAACCTGTCCCTGCGGCTCAGGCCGCCCCTACGCCGAATGCTGCGAACCTTACATCACCGGAGCGCAGCAGCCCCCAACCGCCGAAGCCCTCATGCGGGCCCGCTATTCCGCCTACGCCGAACACGCCGTAGATTACATCATCAACACCTGTATCAAGGGAGAAGGGAAACAGGAAATCGATCGTAAATCAACCCAGGACTGGAGCGAAAAGTCCGAATGGCTGGGCCTCAAGATACTCTCGGTCACCAAGGGCGCCGCCGACGACACCGAAGGAACCGTAGAGTTCGAGGCGGCCTACACCAGGAACGGCCTTAAGGATACCCACCACGAAACCGCCCGGTTCAAAAAGGTTGACGGCCAATGGTTCTACGACGACGGTGAAATCGTCCCGGTAACCATCGTCCGCACCGGCCCCAAGATCGGCAGAAACGATCCCTGTCCCTGCGGCAGCGGGAAAAAGTACAAACACTGTTGCGGCCGGAACGCAGGCTGAAAACATGGGATTTACCAAACCCACTTTACAGAATATTTTTGTATATTTTCATCGGCGGTGATTAGTGTCATATCTTCGGCAATAGCA
>BNVD01000103.1 GCA_025997835.1 Spirochaetia bacterium | reverse complement strand
TCCAGACCCTCGGTAAAATAGGGGTAATAGCCGCTCTGCAAATAGGCGGCAAAATACTGAAAGGGCTTTATCAAAGCGCAGATTTCGGCGGAAATCTTCTCGTGGTTGTGCAGAATATCCTCAAGGCCGTACACCGGAAAGGCGGTTCCGGCGGTGAGGTTGAGGTACTCCCGAAAGGAGAGGCCCTGCATGGTATACACTATGGCCCGCCGGCTCAGGTCGGCACGGGCATTGAGGATTTCCAGTAGGGATGAGCCGGTAAACACGATGGAGAGTTCGGGGTAATCGTCGTACAGATTTTTGATAACCCGTGCCCATTCGGGGTATTTGTGAATCTCGTCAAGAAAAAGATGGGTCCCGCCCCGTTTCACAAACCGGTCGGCAAGTTCCAACAGGTTATTCCGGGAAAACCAGAGGTTATCCAGGCTGGCATAGAGCGCCCGGCCCGGTTCCTCCCCAAAGGCTTCCTTGATGTGCTGTAAAAGCAGCGTGGTCTTCCCGGTCCCCCGTGCCCCCCGGACCCCAATCAGCCGGGCTTTCCACTGTACTTTATGGTTAATACTGCGGACAAAATCCATAGAGGTATTGATGATTCGCCGCCGGGACGCTTCTAAAAGTTCTTCCATAAGTTCTATATTACCATAACATGATAAAATTGTAAAGAGCAACAACCAATTTCGTGTATAATTATCTTGCCTGATAACTCAAAATCGGCATAAATTGGTTGTTATGGTAACCATAATTTACATATTTTGATTACTATACTAGTCAAAGTACGCATAAATCAATTGTTCCAATAACTAAACCAGTAGCTTCGTCGCCGCCATCGGCTTATTCTGCTACTTGTGGCGCTTTCCGCCGCTGCGTAGTCGTCGTCACCTGCGTTGCCGTCGTCAACTGCGTTGCCGTTGGACCTCATACAGCAGCACCCCGGCGGCTACCGACACATTCAGCGAGTCGAGGCGGCCTTTGCCGGGTATGGCGACCATGCCGTCGCAGTTTTCCCGCAGGAGCCGGGATATGCCGGTCCCTTCGCCCCCAAGGATGAGGGCCACCCGTCCCCGGAGGTCCTTGTCGTAGACCGCTTCCCCGGCCATATTGGCGCCATAAACCCAGAAGCCCGCCTCCTTTAAGTCCAGTACCGCCCGCGGCAGATTCGCCACCTCTGCGGCGGGGACCCAGGACACGGCCCCGGCGGAGGTTTGAGCAATCACTTCGGCGTGTTTGGCGATGCGCCGGTTCCGGGTAATCACCAGGTCCACCCCGAATTGGTCACAGGAACGGAGTATGGCGCCGTAGTTGTGGGGGTCGGTAATCTCATCCAGCACCACCGCCAGCACATCGGCCTTATCGCCAAGACCGGCGATGAAATCTTCAATAGAAACATCGTTACCCGCAGCACCGGCGGCGGCATCCTCCACCTGCAGGGCGATACCCCGGTGGTCCGGGGCAAGGCGGTCAAGCTCGTGGGTGCCGGTCCGGTTAACCTGTATTTTATGTTCCCCCGCCAGGGCGACGAGTTCCCGTGCACGGGGGCCCGCCTTCGCAACCAGAAGCGGCCCTGCGGCCCCGCCGGACTTGATCCGTTCCTCTATCGCATGAAAGCCGCTTAGATATCCCATTAATTTTTCTCCGGTATTTGATTGTATCACTTTTTAAAAAAGGTGATAGGCGCTTTTTTTTGATATTGACACGTAACAGAAAATAAGGTACATTATGGGAGTGCAGTATGTGGTGAAAACCCCAAAGAGCCTCGGCAAAACTATACGAAATATGCCGGATAATGCGGTCAAAGCCTTGAGACTATTAATTGATGATATTAAGGAATCAGGCCCTATTCAGCCAGGGTATCCAAATTATAGTAAACTTGGGAAGGTCACCTATCATTGCCATTTGGCCTATAGTTGGGTTGCCTGTTGGCGATGCGAAAAAGGTGAATATATAGTGGAGGTAGAGTATGTTGGTAGCCGTGAAAAGGCCCCCTACTGAATTTGTGATTCAGGGGAATGTGCCGGAGAAATATATCAATCTGCTAAAAAAGGATTATGGCTCCGGTGTAACCGTGGAACGTGATGCGAAAGATGACGATGATAACTATGAAATCGCAACTGAAGCGGCTTGGTACAAGGAATTAAAAGCAAAAGAGACCCCCGGTGATAATCTCCGTTCTTACCGGCGTCTGCACAAAATGACCCAGCCTGCCTTGGGGGCCTTATTGGGGGTCTCCAAACAAAAAATATCCAACATGGAAAACGGCATTATCCCCATAAGCCGTAAGACCGCTCTGGAGCTTGAAAAAATATTTAAGGTTCGGGCGGGCAGGTTTATTTAGCTGGAGTAACAGGCGCCGCTTTTCTAATCACCTCAAATTACCATTAGTCAAATTCGTAGCTCTTACCGTATTGCACAATCTCTGTGTTGGTATACCCCTTTTCTATCAGGTACTTTTTAAAATACGCTTGGGCCTTTGGCTCTCCGTGGACCAAAAGTATCTTCTTTAACCGGGAGGTATCGAGCGAATCGAGCCATTGCCCGGCCTCAAAATAGTCGGCATGGGCGCTGAAAGCGTTAATCTCCTCCACTGCCGCCCGGCGCTTGAACCATTGGCCGTGAATCTTCAGGTCGGTTTCCTTGTTGCGGATGCGGCGGCCCAGGGTGTTCTGCGCCATGTACCCCACGGTGAGGATCGTGGTGTTCGGGTCGCCGATGCTGTTGGCAAGGTGATGGGTAATCCTCCCCGCCTCGCACATGCCGTCGGCGGAGATGATGATAAGCGGGCCTGTGTGTTCGTTCAGGGCCTTGGACTCGTCAACGCTGGTGGTGAAGTGGAGGGAGTTGAAGCCGAAGGGGTTCTTGTGGTGTTTGATAAAGGCTTCGTGGATGTCCTCACCGTAGCATTCGGGGTGTACCTGAAAGATGGTGGTGGCGTTGGTGGCCATGGGGGAATCAACGTAAATCGGTATTTCAGGGATGATCCCATCGTCCACCAATAAATGAAAGTAATAGACCAGTTCCTGGGTCCGCTCGATGGCAAAGGCGGGGATGAGGATGCGGCCTCTGGTTTTCACCGTCCGCTTGGCAAGGTCCGCCAGCTTTTCCATAGCGTTGTCGGTGGAATCGTGACGGCGGTCGCCGTAGGTGCTTTCCAGAACGATGTAGTCCGGCGCGGGGAGCTTGTGGTCCGGGTCGCGGATGATGGGCCTGTTACTGCGGCCCAGGTCGCCTGAACAGAGGATGCGGGTTTCCTTGCCGTCTTTTTTCACCGTAAAGAACGCCATAGCGGACCCCAGAATGTGCCCGGCATCGTAAAACTCAAGCTTCACCCCGTCACCGATGGGCATGGGCCGGTTGTAGGATAACCCCACGATCTGGTTGGCGGCCTTCACCACATCAGCCTCGTCAAAGAGGGGCTCCCAGTCGAATTTTTCACCCCGTTTTTTTGCCTGTCTGCGGAAGAAATCCGCGTCATGGGCCTGTATCTTCGCGGAATCCATCATGATAAGGCTTGCCAGGTCCCGGCTTGCGGGGGTGGCGAAGATGTTGCCCTTATAGCCCCGCTTGGTGAGCAGCGGCAGAAGCCCGCAGTGATCGTAATGGCCGTGGGTAAGTACGGCGTTTTCGATGCGGTCCACGGGTATGCCGAAATCCCGGTTTTTCCGGTCTGCCTCGGCCCGGCTGCCCTGAAAGGCCCCGCAGTCGATAAGATAGCTCTGCCCGTCCACTTCCAGTATGTGTTTGGAGCCGGTCACTTCCTCGGCGGCGCCAAGGGAATAAAAGGTGATTGCCATGGTGGTAGTATATCCCGTATCTGCGGGTTTTCATAGCCGAAAAAACTGGATATGATGGGACACGTATTTCAAAACCCCCGGACCGTTGGTTCGATGAAAATCCCGCTTTCGATAAAGGAAGAACCATGAAAAAATCATCCCTGACTATGTGTATCCTGTTTGTCGCGCTGCTCATCGTATCCGGCAATGTCCCGCGCCTCAACGCCCAGGAAGCGAATCAAGGCGCTGTTACGAATCTTACGACCCACTATGCGGCGGGGCGAAACTTCACTGCCGGAACCATCAGCCGCAGCGACATCGAAAAGATACTCGCCGCCGGTGTCCGCGCCCCCAGCGCCAATAACCGCCAGCCCTGGCATTTTACCGTAGTGCAAACCCCGGCACTGGCAAAACGTATCGTATCCAACATCACCGACGGCAACATCCTGATCATCATCTCCGCCGCAGGGGACGGCAAAACCAACGGCCCGGCGATACTGGACTGCGGCCTGGCAACCGAAAGTATCTACCTTGCAGCCCAAGCGCTGGGTTACGGCTCCCGGATATACACCGGCCCCATGAACACGGTCAACGGCCTCAAGACTGAATTGGGCCTCCCCAGCGGGTACAGTGCGGTAGCGTTGGTGCGGGTAGGCCGCCTTGATCCGCCGGTGGACGCAACAAGCGCGGCCTCTGCGCGGAAGAGTCTTGATACGATGGTAACGTATAAGTAGTGCTGTTACAGTGTTTTAAATTCCCATTCAATCCCGCTTGGAGATACGGAAACGCGGCAGTAGGTTTTGTTCTTTACATAATCTTCAAGGGTGATATAGTGAACACCGCCTATCTGTTTGATAATCCGTTGATGGACATGTCCGGTAAACATGGCGTCAACACGTCCGTTTAGCACGGACATGATCCGGGCACGTTCCCTGATGTCCGTGAGTTGTGATACTTCTACAACACTGGTTCCTTTTCCCAAAAATAAATTGGTGTGGGTAAAAACAAACACATGGCCGTTTGCCGTTCTTAATTCTTCTTCGAGCCAGTCAAGCTGTGCCGCGCCAAAAAAGGCGTTAGCGGAATCAAGCATAAACAGCGTAGTACCGCCGTCAGAAGTGTCAATCCGATAGCGTGATGAGCCTATCAGTTCTTTCCATACCGGCCAGTTTTGAAAATAAATGTCATGGTTTCCTATTACCGGATAACAGAGTACGCCTGGAGTTAAGTCCGACAACGTATTGGCAATATCGATAAATTTTTGAACATCTTTCCTGCCGCCGTATTGGGTAATATCGCCGGTAATAACCACAAATTTTATCGCATCATCAATAACCGATGCCAGTTTTTCAAGCCCGTGGGCATCACCGTCTTCGATGTGCGTATCGGACAGTACAATAAATGAATACTCAGGACCAAAAGACGGCGGCGCTCTCATATCGGGTGTCAGAAAATTGAATGTATCCCGGGCCTCAAGACGTGGAGCCAAATCACCGGACCCAAAAATACCGAGTAAATCCACATTACAGGCTTCTACAAAGATCATGGATACTGCAAAAAGAGACAGAAATACTACCCTTCGGAATAAAGCCCGATATTTATTATGAATTACCATGTGAACAGTATTCCTCCCTTATATGCAATGCCGTAAAAATTTGAGGTCAGGCCGCTGCTGCCCGACTGGTATAATTCTATCTCGTTTATCAGGGATATTTGCTTAAAACGCACCAGACTGTTCAGATTGAGCGAATAGGAACCAAAATTCCTGGCAGAAAATTCACTGAAATTCGCAGCCCGTATTCCGATGCGCAGTTTTTCGGTATTATAAAAATTGGCAAACACTGATACCATCAACATGGATTCAAAGACACGATCCGGATCAAACCCGAATCTGGTAAACCGCAGCGCGGGCCCCGCCGTAATACCCGCCCGTTTTCCCCTGACAGAAAGGACAGGCCGCAGGGTATGCATGTTTGTTTCATATTTCGGCATACCATTATAGATGTAGGCAAAACCAAAAAACAGCGGAAACCGAAAGGGGAAATCAAGCTCCCCGGAGATAAACGTATCGATATCGAATACGATCCCGGTCATACCCAGATCAAGTCCGCCTTTCACCGCAACCAGATTATTCAATTTAACGGCGCCAATGGCGGATAGATCCCAGCAATAACGGAAAGAGCGGTTATACTCGGAGGTAAATGCGGTTTCAAGCTCAATTCCGGAAATGGAAAAATCAAGGCAGTATGCATTGGACACCAAAAAACAAAAAACCAGGAGCGATTTTATTTTGCACGGCGCCGGAGCAGGCAATAGTCCGGTAAATGATCGTGCTGTTTGCATGCGTACCCACCCGAATTAAGCATATGCCAAGGTATTATAGTACGTCAAGCGCATTTTTAGCATAAGAGAAAACTACACCGCTGATATATTGCACAGCCTCCCCATATCTGCTAGTATAATGGCGTTGCGTAACCGTACCCAAAGGAGTGCTTTTATGGAAAAGATTGCCAGTTTTCAGGTCGATCATCTGCGCCTACTGCCGGGGGTCTATGTGTCCCGGAAGGATAAATTCGGGGGTACGGTGCTGACCACCTTCGACCTCCGGTTTAAGCAGCCCAATCAGGAGCCGGTTATCGATATGCCCGCCCTGCATACGCTGGAACATCTGGGCGCCACCTTCCTCAGGTCCCACAAAACCTGGAGCCCGCGGGTGGTCTACTTTGGGCCTATGGGCTGCCGCACCGGCTTCTATGTGATTCTGGAAGGGGACCTGGATTCAACCGCGGTGCTGCCCCTGCTCCGGGAACTGCTGGACTGGATCATCGCCTTTGACGGTCCCATCCCCGGTGCGGCTCCCGGAGAATGCGGCAACTATTCGGAGCAGAACCTGAACATGGCCAGGTGGGAAGCGAAACGTTACGCCGGACTGTTGAAGAACCCCGGCCCGGAACGCTTGAACTATCCCGGCTGAACCGCGGCGCAGGCCGGCACAACGTGAACATATTTTTTAACAGAGGTACCGTATGTCAGACCATGAAAAACTTGATGCAAGCGAGCGGCTCGCACTCATTCGTCACTCCGTAAGCCACATTATGGCCCAGGCGGTTACCCGGCTTTTTCCGGGGACCAAAGTCGCCATCGGCCCGTCCGTGGAGAACGGCTTCTACTACGATTTCCAGTTTCCCGCGACAAGCGACGGCAAAGCGCCGATTGTCGCCGATGACCTTGCCGCCATCGAAGCGGAGATGAAGAAGATTATCGATTCCCGGCAGGATTTTGTTCGTGTAGACGTGAGCCGGGAGGAAGCACTCAAGCGTTTTGCCGGTGAGCCCTTCAAGATTGAGCTGATTAACGACCTCCCCGCTGACGCCGCAATCACCATCTACGAACAGCGGGATGCCGGCGGTTCGGACCCAAAGGGTCCGCAAGCCGCATGGGCGGACCTCTGCCGGGGGCCTCACGTCCTCAATACGCGGGAGATCAACTCGGCGGCCTTTAAGCTGATGAGTATCGCCGGGGCGTACTGGCGGGGCGACGAGAAACGGCCCATGCTCACCCGTATCTACGGGACCGCCTGGGAAACACCTAAGGACCTCAAGGCGCATCTGGCCTTTCTTGAGGAAGTGGAAAAACGGGACCACCGCCGGGTGGGCAAGGAGATGGACCTCTACTCCATCCACGAAGAAGCCGGGGCGGGACTGATCTACTGGCACCCCAACGGTGGCCGTATGCGGGTGGCCATCGAAGACTACTGGCGGCGGGAGCATTACCGCAACGGCTACGAAATCCTCTACACCCCCCATATCGGCAAGTCTTGGCTTTGGGAAACATCGGGGCACCTGGGGTTCTACAAGGGCAATATGTACTCTCCCATGCAAATTGACAACCAGGACTACATCATCAAACCGATGAACTGCCCCTTCCACATCATGATCTACAAGAACTCAGGCCGAAGCTACCGG
>BNVD01000102.1 GCA_025997835.1 Spirochaetia bacterium | reverse complement strand
GCGGGCTTTGTTGTCGGTTCCGGTGAAAGCATCATTCGTGAATACCTGCCGGTGTTAGCATACCCGCCGGAATTGCTCCCGCCCCAAGACAAGGCCGCCCACGCCGAATTTGCCGCCCTGTTCAAACCTTCGCTGTGGAGGGTTCCCACGGAAAACGATGGCTTAAAAACATACGCCCATCTTCGCGGCGATCCCGCGGCGGAATTCTACTACAAAGACAAGGCCATGTACCCCTGGCTGGACCTTGACCTGCTTCACCTGCAATGCGAAAACGAAAAAACAGAAAACATACGCTGGGAAGGTTTTGCCGCCGCGCGGTATTCTGCGGTTTTGTTGTCCGGTAAAAATGCGGCCAAAGGTTTTGAGAACAAGCGGCTGGGGGAATTTGCCTGCGTAACGGTACAGGGCGGTGAAGATCACCCGCTTATCATGGATATTACTTTTGACCTTGCACCCGATGTGCCGGAGCTCCCCCGTGTGGGCATTACCGCGAAAATTCCCGCTTGCTACAATTCTATTAAATGGCTCGGATACGGCCCCCATGAATCCTACCCGGATCGCTGTGCCGGCGCTTTCCTTGGGCTGTACGAGGATACGCCGGCAAGCCTGGAAGTTTCCTATATTGTCCCCCAGGAAAACGGTAACCGCATGGGGGTACGGAGCATACGCCTGTCCGCGCAAAATGCCCCTTCGGGTAAACTGCGGGATGTCCCGGCGTCTATCACGATAATACCCGCCGCCCCGGTGCATATAAGCTGCAGCCGGTACACGAGTGAAAATATGTGGGAGGCCCTGCACACTACCGATTTGGCGGATGTATCCGCCGGCCCGGATGGCTATTATTTTTTGAATATCGACGTGACCCAGCGCGGGGTAGGAACGGCCGCCTGCGGCCCGGACACACTGGAACAGTACCGGGTACGGCCGGGGGTTTTCAGGATGCGGTTACACATATGGGATATCTAAAAACTTCAGTTTTTAGATATTTACCGCTAAAATCGGACTTTAGTCCGCTGCATTTGCGCAGTCGTAGACGAGCAAATGCGGGGGCACCTCGCAGACCGCACCTCGCAGACCGCAGACCGCAGACCGCAGACCGCAGACCAACGGTCTGAACGGTCTGAACGGTCTGAACGGACAAAAAAGCAAGAAATCAAAGCAAAAGTCCGTGTGGTCCGTGGTTTATCTTCTTCGTTTACGAAACTCGAAGTTCGGCCTGGGACCGGTATTCCCCTCTCCCTACCGCCGTTCCGTCAAATTCGCCGCATTGAGTACCGCCGCCGAGCCGTTTTCCCGTTGTATCAGGATAAGGTCCCCCTGAAAACTTGGGGTCCCGTAGGCGTGGACCGTTATGACGGACTCGACTTCCTTGACCAGGTTCATGTTGAACCGGGCCAGATGCGGGACGCCGCCTGACACGGTGATGGCAAAAAGGCTGTTACCGTTCTGCCAGAGGAGGCTCTGGGGGTGAATGTCATCCGTTCCCTGGGCGGTCGTTTGCAGGGTGTCGGGGTTGATTTCTACCAGCCGTATGGCGGCGTTGCCCCGGTTTTCCCCGGCAATGGCAAGGATCTTGCCCCCCGCGTTGACAACCGACCGGGCGTTTACCGCGTTCATTGTGCCGGTACGGAGTTCCGCGCCCGATGCGGCGTTCAACTGTACCAGGCGGCCCAGAGGTGAATCGACGTTGGTCAGCCGTATTCCGAGAACCCCCGCAGGGCCTGTGCCGGCAACAGCCGCCGTTGGCTGGGCTGCCGGGGTGCGGCCGTCTTGCTGATTGATGATGCTTTGCTGATCCTGGGCTATGCCCTGCCGTTCCTCACGGGCTTCGGCGGCCTTGTCTTCGGCGAATTGTTCCGATTGCGCCGCATCTTCCCGTTGGGTTTCCAGTTCTTCTTCCTGCCGGTCCAGTTCCGCTTCCCGTGCGGCAAGTTCTTCTTCGGTACGCCGCTGTTCCTCCGCAGTGAGTTTTCCGGCCGCCGCGTCATCCTGGGCGGCTTGTCTGTCCTGGGCCACTTTATCCCGCTCCTGGGCGAGCCGCTGTTCCTGCTCCGCAATGGCCTGCCGTTCGGCGGCGGCTTTTTCCGAGGCAGCATCCGCTTCTCGCTCCTTGAGGTCCACCATATCCCGGCGGGTATCCAGTCCCTTGTCATCATCTTTCCGCAGTTCATCAATTACTTCGGCACTGGTCAGGGAGGAGGTGTCCACGGCGCTGAGGGAACCTGCGGCGCCGTAGGCCAGGGGGATAACGATATGGGTTCTGCCGGGCCATTCATCAAAGCGGATGGAAAGGCCCGCCTTGTCACGGTCAGTATTGGAAATCACCGCAGTCTTATAGCGTCCGGTAAAGTAGTCCCAGTTTCCCCGGTAGACCGCGTTGTATACGGTGACATATTGGGCCAAAAGCGCCGCATCCTGGGCGGAGTAGCGGTAGGCTTCCTCAAGATAGCCCTGGATGATGAGCCTGAGGTTCCTGATATGGTCCACCCCCACATCGACCCCCAAGCCGAAGATGTCCGCGTCGAGCCGGGCTTCTTCGGCGCCGCTTATCGAGTGAATCACAAAATAGCGGTTGAGTCCGCCGGGACGGGCGGCGCCGGCAAGAACGGCGCTGCCCAGATCCGCGCCTATGCCCCGAATCTGGAGAAGGGTTTCGATCCGTGCGTAGGGACCTTCGTAGTTGATAAAATTGATCGTGGTTGACTGGCCTGCGCCGAGTTCCTCCCGGTCGACCGGCTGGGCGGCCAGAATCCCCAGGGGACTTACGAATAACACGGCGATGATACCCAACTTTAATGATAAAAACGCATTTTTTTTCATATCCAACTCCTCATTGTTTGGAAACTTCAGTTTCCGAACAACTACCTCTAAAAATCGCACAATGCAGTGCATTGTGCAGGACTTGTTTCGGACTTTAGTCCGCGAGAACCAACCGGGCTCTCGAACAAGTCCAGTATACCCCATACCGGCCTATTTTGGTAATAGGGATGACAGCTCCTGCCGGGCTATGCGCTGTACCAGCCGGGAGTGCTCACCACCCCCCAGGTCCACCAGCAGTTTGACCCCCTGTGCGCTTATGAGGGGGCCTGAAAAGCGGCAGAGCGCCCCTACGGCGGCGGCGGTGGCGGCCAGGACCTGTTCGTTCCGGTAGGGAACCAGCGGGTATATGAAATTGGTGAAGGCCCGGAACGCAAGGCCGTCGGGGTCCACCCCGATACTGCCTATGGCTTCCGCAGCGGCGGCCTTGATTGGCGGTTCTCCGTCACGGGTATAGAGGGATGCCAGAAAGGGGATGGTTTCACGGGATCCCAGGCGGCCCAAAAGCCGCAGGGCCTCGATACGGTAGTTGAGGGGTACCGGGAAGTTTTGTGGCGGGGTGTCCGCCAGCTCCCGGAGGTATGCGGCAAATTCTATTTCCGATTCCCCCACGGCGCCCGCATTGATGGTTCCTTTGATAAGGGCGAGCTGGGATCTGATGCCCGCTTCATCAAACCGGAAGTTGTACTCCCCCCGGCGATGGGTTCCGGTTCCATACCTGCCCGGAGGCGCGGGACCGTACAGGGACCGGGGCTGTTCCCGGAGGCGGTCTTCCATCTGATAGGCGTGGAGTATCCAGTCGCGGCCGCCCAAAAAGAGGATGCCCTCATCGCTGAAAGCGGGTATGGCCGTGCCTCCCCGGAGTTCAAACACCCAAAGCCGCCGCCCTTCTTCGTCGAAAGCGCTGGCGCCGGACCTGGACAGAACGTAGATGCCCCGGTTGTCGTAGAGCAGTCTGATTTCGCTCTCGGCGCTTTTGATATGGCTTTCCCCGGTCCAGAGTATGCGGGGAGGGGAGGGGAGATTGCCGTCGCCGCTTCCCAGGGAAAGGAAGACGACCCGTCCGTTGGTCAGGGCCGCCGCAGCCCTGTTGCCCCGGGCCGCCGCCGCTACGGGGACCCCGTCAATGCGGGGCAGGGGGATGGCGGGCTGTTCCCCCGGTGAAATTTCGGCGTTTCCGTTTTTGTACAGGATGAGGATAGGCTGGCGGTCCGTTGTTTCGGCGCTTTCATCCCCGCTTACGGGAACCATCGCCGCGGGGATTGCGGGGAGCTTCCGGGAAAGGGTTTTACCGAAGGGGCTCACTTCCAGGAGTTCCCCATTTTCCAGCACCATGATGAATCCGCCTGACTGGTCGAGGCAGGGGGGGAGCGCCGCCGCCGCTTCCAGGTTCCGCCGCCAAAGGAGGTTCCCTGAGGCGGTATAGCAGCGTATCCGGTCCCTGGTGAATACGAAAAGCCGGTCGTCCCAGCCGGTAAGTACCGGAAACGTGATGGGCGTCCCCAGACTGCGGCGCCATAACTCCCGGCCCGCCCGGTTCAGGGCGATAAGGGTTCCGGTGGTTTGGCAGATATACGTGGTTCCATCGGGGGAACGGCTGACAAAGGGGCTCAAGCGTCCGGGAACGGGGTAACTCCAGAGGAAGGTCCCCCGGTTGCTATAAGATCTGATGACCCCTCCCTCGACGACCACCGTAACCGATTCGGCCTGAACCTGAGGTGGCCCCAGGAGTATCCCCTCCAGCGCCTGCCGCCAGATGGGGGTGGTATCCCCGCCCGATCTGGTCACCGCCGGTTCCGGGTTTCCGGTTCGTTGTGCCTGGACGGGGCTTATGCTGAGCGCGGAAAGGAGCAGCGCCAGGAGCCGTACTTGTTTACCTGCGGCCATATCCGTCTCTTAAAAAAACCGCAAGGCTTTCGATATGGGCGGTCTGGGGATAGAAGTCGTAAAAGGCGAGGGATTCCAGCCGGTACCCCCCCCGGCACAGGTCCCTGCTGTCCCGGGCCAGCGTTGCGGGGTCGCAGGAGATATAGACAAGCACCGGCGGCCCATCTCCGGCAAGCCATTGCCGCATGGCCGGTGACAGTCCCTGTCGGGGCGGGTCGGTCACCGCAAAGCCGTAGGCGTCTTTCCCGTTCCGGCTCCGTACCCAGGCCGTATCGGTCTGGGCGAAAAATTGGCAGTCCGTACCGCGTATATTCTCCCGTGCAAGTCCCAGAGCCGTCGTATTCTCCTCAATCAAATCGAGGCGGGTAAAGCGGTCCTGTAAAAAGGCCGCAAAGGTGCCTACCCCGCAGTATATATCCGCCGCCGCCCGGTCCCCGTCCGCCCTTTCCGTCGCCGCGAGCAGATCCGGAATAAGCGCCTCCAGCATGACCGCGTTACTCTGGAAGAACACCCCCGCATCCATCCGAATCTCCCGCCCCAAAATCGCAACCGTACCCCGCGGTCCCCCTGCAGAGGGGAGCTCCGCGGAAGTTCCTTCTGCGGAGGGGACCTCCGAGATAACCCGGTCCCCCTGGGCATACACGGTAAAGCGCCGTACCGGGCGTCCGCAGTTTTTTGCGTCAAAACCGTCCGCCAAAAGACACCGTATTCCCGGAACCGCCACCGGGCAGTCCGTCACCGGGACAAGTTCCCCGCTGTTCCGTCCCATAAACCCCAATTGTGCCGTTTCAGACTCACCGGCGGGCCTGTAACAATGCAGTTGGACCCGGTTCCGGTACTCAAACGGAGGGGAGGGGACGATTTTTAGTTCCGGCAGGGCCGAAAAGCCCCCAATCCGGGTAAAGGCGTCCCGTATCATGGCGGCTTTTTCGGTAATCTGGGTCTGATAGGCTACCTGCTGGAGCGAACAGCCCCCGCAGCGGCCGTACCAGGGGCACCGGGGCGTGACCCGGTTAGGGGAAGGTTCGACAATACCGGTAAGTTCCGCCTGTGCCCAGTTTTTATGGATCCCGGTGATACGGCCGGTTACCACATCCCCCGGCACGGTCAAATCGATAAAAACAGTCAGCCCGCCGGAACGGGCGATCCCCGCCCCGCCTGCGGCGAGCCGTTCCACCGGGGCGGTAAACGATTCACCCCGTATCATCTGACCCCGATAAACCATGATTGCACGAAGTATACCATAGGGAGTAGAATAACCGCATGGTTGATTTAAGTATACCGGAAAGCTCAGGGGAGATCAAAGTTGAGGAAACCTGGTTCGATACCGCCGACGCGGCAAAAATTTTTTTGCGGCGCTGGATACCCCAGGGTGAAAAGCGGGCGGTACTGCATATCGTCCACGGCATGGCGGAACATGGCCTCCGGTACGATCGGTTTGCCCGCAGGCTCTGCGCGCAGGGCATCGAAGTGTGGGCGGCAGATCAGCGGGGCCACGGCAGAACTGCGGACCTTACGGTAAACAAACGCGACCGGGGCGGCCTTTTGGGACACTCTGGCGACCCGGACGGCATCGCCCTGGTACAGCGGGACATCCACGCCATCAATACCAGAATCAAAGCCGCTCATACCGAAATCCCCCTGTTTCTTTTGGGTCATTCCTGGGGATCCTTTTTGGCTCAGTACTATATTGAAGAACATAGCCGGAGCATCTCCGGGTGCATCCTTTCGGGGACCCGCGGTCCCGGCGGGCTAATCATCACCCTGGGAGCGCCGGTAATGGCCCTGATCGCTCTCCTCCGCGGCAGCCGGCGGGGTTCAAAACTGGCCAGGGCTTTCGCCGACGGCCCCTACAGTAAACCCTTCAAGCCCAACCGCACCTCCTTCGACTGGCTCTCCAGGGATAAAAAGGAAGTGGACGCCTATATCGACGACCCCGTTAGCGGTATGCTCTGTTCATCCGGTTTTTACCGTGATATAACGGCTCTGCTGAATACGATCCACCGTCCCTCCCGCATGGAGGCCATACGGAAGGATCTCCCGGTGTATGTTTTTGCCGGGAACTCCGACCCGGTGGGGGATATGGGAAACAGTCCCACCGCCCTCGTAGACGCTTACCGTGCGCTGGGCATAACGGACCTGGAATTTGTGCTGTATCCGGGCGCCCGGCATGAAACCCTGAACGAAACCAACCGCGACGAGGTCATGGAGGACTGTATCGCCTGGCTTGATAAACATATCGAAACATAAAAGGGAGGTTTTTTTGCGATTCCGGTATGCAACACAAAAAAACGGCCGCCCCGTAAAAAAAGCGATAGTCTATACCCGGGACGAACACGGCATCACGCTTGCCGATGTGGACCGGGACGCGGTGTATATCGTCGACCGGCTCCGGGCCAACGGCCACGAGACCTACATCGTCGGCGGCGCCGTCCGGGACCTGATCCTCAAGAAAAAACCCAAGGATTTTGATATTGTCAGCGAGGCCAACCCCGCGCGGATCAAGAAGATCTTCCGCAATGCCCGGATCATCGGCCGCCGCTTCCGGCTGGTCCACGTCTACTTCGGCCCCAAAATATTTGAAGTATCCACCTTCCGTTCCCTGAAAGACGGCACCACTAGTAACACCTTCGGTACCGTCGAAGAAGACGTACTCCGCCGGGACTTCTCGTTGAACGCCCTGTTTTACGACCCCCAAAAGCAGGAGGTGGTGGATTACGTGGGGGGATGAAGGATATCCGGGACCGTCTGATCAAGCCGGTTATCGCTCTTCCGGTGATCTTCATGGACGATCCGGTACGGATGATCCGGGCGGTCAAATACGCCGCCTCCACGGGCTTTACCCTGCCCCTTGCCCTGCGCTGGAAGATCAAGCGCCAGTCCTTCCTGCTTGCCCCGGTCTCGCCCTCAAGGCTCACCGAGGAAATCATGAAGATCATCCATGCCGCCGCGGCATCGGAGATCGTGGAAAAACCGGAAGCTTTCCGCCCCTACGCCTAACCCCCGCCCAATGCCGCACGGTCTAATCGGGAAAGCCCCCGGTTTCGCGCAGAACGGAAGAACGCCGGGTAGGGAAA
>BNVD01000101.1 GCA_025997835.1 Spirochaetia bacterium | reverse complement strand
ACCGGCGGCATACACATTCCCGGAGGCATCCACCGCCACGGAATTAAAGCTAGAGCGAACCGATCCGGCAACAACGGTTTTAGCCCACTGCGCAGTGCCTGAGGAATTGTATTTTACCAGAACAACACTCCAAGCCCCGAAAGAACCTGTCCCCGTAGCGCTTACACCGCTCCCATAGGTAACGGTGCCACCACCGATTTGAGAACCGGCGGCATACACATTCCCGGAGGCATCCACCGCCACGGAATTAAAGCTAGAGCGAACCGATCCGGCAACAACGGTTTTAGCCCACTGCGCAGTGCCTGAGGAATTGTATTTTACCAGAACAACATTGCCCGGAGCTGTTCCACTAGCGCTTACGCTGCTTCCATAGGTATAGATGCCGGTACTTTGAGTACCGGCGGCATAAATATTCCCGGCGTTATCCACCGCCACGGAAGTAAATTGAGAGCCATTCGATCCGGTAGAAACGGTTTTAGCCCACAGAGCCGTGCCTGAGGAATTGTACTTTACCAGAACAACATTAGTACTAGTAGCTGTCCCCGCAACACTTACACCGCTCCCATAGGCATAGGAGCCGGTACCGTATTGGTAACCGGCGGCATACACATTCCCGGAAGCATCCACCGCCACAGAATTAAAGATAGAGCTATTCGACCCGGCAGAAACGCTTCTAGCCCACTCTGCGGTGCCTGAGGAATCGTATTTTACCAGAACAACATTGCCAACGAGCTCCCCAGAAGAAGAATATGTTCCCGCAACGCTTACACCGCTCCCATAGGTATAGACGCCGTCACCGGATTGATGACCGGCGGCATACACATTCCCGGAGGCATCCACCGCCACGGAATAAAATTGAGAGTAACTTGATCCGGTAGAAACGGTTTTAGCCCACAGAGCCATGCCTGAGGAATCGTATTTTACCAGAACAGCATTGAAGTACGAAGATGACCCCGCAACGATTACACCGCTTCCATAGCCACAGGAGCCGTTACCTCTTTGATAACCGGCGGCATAAATATTCCCGGAAGCATCCACCGCCACGGAATGAAAGGTAGAGCTACTCGAGGCAGAAATGCTTTTAGCCCACTCAGCAGACGGCAAAGCCAAAACGGTTACCGTAAAGGTCGTTGTTTTCCCGTTTACCGTAATTGTCAGAATCTGGGTACCGGTGGTGTTCTTATCATATCCGGTAATATTTGCCGTTGTAACCGATTCTGGGTTTGTGCTTGAATCGGTATACGTCCCGGTCACCACCAGACCGGTAAGGTCCAATTCGTCGCCCTGGGTATATACGATTTTTGCCGGGTTTTGGGTAATCGCAATGGATACCAAAGCGGCAGCATTCACCGTAAAGCTGACGTTGAAACTTTGCGCCGTAATCCCATTGCCGCCGCTTACCGTTACCGTAGCGGTATAGGTCCCTGCTGTAAGCCCGGTTTTGGGAACCACAGTAAAGGTACCGGTTCCACCGAGCGCAATGCTGCTTGGTGTTATTGTTGAAAGGGTGAAATAATTACTGGCGTTACTCCCGGAAAGCGCGGCTGTTAAGGTCCCGGTCGCCTGAGTGCCCGTATTGGTAACGGTTACACTTTTGGCAGTCTGCGCCGTATACCCCGCTGTTGCTGCCGGAAAGGTATACGTTCCGGTTTGGTTCAGGCTGATGCTATACCCCGGAGTCTCTGCCGGATTCACTGTAAAGCTGACATCAAAACTCGCCGTAATCCCACCGCCCCCGCTTACCGTTACCGTGGCGGTATAGGTCCCTGCCCCAAGCCCGGTTTTGGGAACCACCGTAAAGGTACCGGTACTGCCTACCGCGATACTGCCTGGTGTTATTGTTGAAAGGGTGAAATAATTACCGGCGTTAGTCTCGGAAAGCGCCGCCGTTAAAGCCCCGGTCGCCTGAGTGCCTGTATTGGTAACGGTTACACTTTTGGCGGTTTGCGCCCCATACCCCGCTGTTGCCGCCGGGAAGGTATAGGGCCCGGTTTGGTTCAGGCTGATGCTATACCCCGGACTCTCCGCCGGATTCACCGCAAAGCTGACATCAAAGCCCGCCGTAATACTGTTTCCCCCGCTTACCGTTACCGTGGCGGTATAGGTCCCTGCCGAAAGTCCGGTTGTGGGAACCACCGTAAAGGCGTTGGCGCGGGTTCCGCCTGCCGTAATGCCGGGTATCGCCGTTGCGGAAAGGGTAAAAGAAGCGCTGTTGGTCCCGGAAAGCGCCGCCGTTAAGGCCCCGGTCGCCTGATTGCCCGTATTGGTAACGGTTACACTCTTCGCGGTTTGTGCCCCATACCCCGCTGTTGCCGCCATAAAGGTATGGGTTCCGGTAACGTCAAGAGTTATGCCATACGCGGGCACTGGGTTTACCGTAATGTCAAAGGTTGCGGTTTTCCCGTTGAGACTAACCGTAACGGTCTGTGTTCCGATCGCCGCAGTATTAACGGCGCCCAAAATATACCCGGTTTCCAGTTTTGTGGTGTTGTCCGAATAGGACCCGGTAACTTCAAGCCCCTCAGGATTAAAGGCTTCCCCGGCGATATAGGTGGTCTTGTCCGGGTCCCTGGTTACCAGGATGGACTCCAGCGTAGGGGGAGTATCCGGTTGGACACAGCTTCCAAGAGAAAGCATGGGTAACCAAAAAGAGGGCCGGAAGGATAAACCGGGACACCGCTTTGCCAGGATAATTCGTTTTCATACTAAGCCTCCATTGTTATGCATTTGACTTTTACTCAATTTATTTTGACGCGGTCCGCTCCACGCCGACAGCACAGGAAGTTTCGCCAGTTGCCGGACCTTTTTATCCAAAACATCCCGCCCCTCAGGAGGCAATCTTTGGTATGCCGCCGCCAAATGGATATTTTGTTCCTGTTTTCTCATATCAAGCCCTGGATAAATCCTTCCTTACGATAAAAAGTATATCCCGAAAGTTATTATAAAACAATAAAACAAGGGAAGGTTTCTTTGCCGGATTATGACCATGAAATTAACCAGCGAATTCTCAAAATTCGCAGGGTTTTGGATTATACCCAAGAGAAATTCGCCAGAAGTATCAGCTTAAGCCGGTCTGCTCTGGCGGTAATCGAAATAAACCGCAGCAAAGTCAACGACCGCCTTATCAAAATGATCTGCCTGACCTACGGGGTCAACGAAATCTGGCTCAAAACCGGCGCCGGGGAGTGATTGCAACTATATTCACTTTATGCTACATATTCCGTATAAATATTCACGGAGGCACCCATGCAAGGCGGAAAAGACTATGCGTCAAAAATACTTTGGAACGATCACATCGATGCGGATCTTTACGCCCGGTTTAACGTAAAGCGGGGCCTCCGTAACGCCGACGGGACCGGGGTACTGGTGGGCCTCACCCGGATTGGGGATGTCCACGGGTACATCATGGATGAGGGGGAAAAGGTCGCCGTGGACGGCAAGCTCTACTACCGGGGGGTGGATGTGGAGGACCTGGTAGCCGCCGCCGCCGCCGAGGGGCGCTACGGCTTTGAGGAGGCGGTGTATCTTCTCATGTTCGGGGTCCTGCCCAACAAAGAGCAGCTTGCGGAATTCTGCGCCCTCATCGGGAACAGCCGGACCCTGCCCCCGAATTTCGCCGAGGACAGCATCATGAAGGCCCCTTCGCGGGACGTGATGAACAAGCTGGGCCGCTCGGTGCTGACCCTCTACTCCTACGACGAGGACCCGGAGAACCTCTCCCCGGAAAACGTCCTCCGCCAGTGCCTGGAACTCATCGCCCGGTTCCCCACCATCGTGGCCTATTCCTACATGGCCAAAAAACACTACTACGATCACGAGAGCCTCATCATCCATCTGCCCGAACCTACGTGCCAGAGCGCCGAGTCCATCCTCTCTCTTATCCGGCCGGACCAGAAATACACCCGGCTTGAGGCGGAAATCCTCGATTTGGCCCTGACGCTCCACGCCGAACACGGGGGCGGTAACAATTCAACCTTCGCCGTCCATCTGGTCTCCTCCGCCGACACCGACACCTACGCCGCCATTACCGCAGGCATCAACTCCCTCAAGGGCTTCAAACACGGCGGCGCCAATAGCAGGGTGATGGGCATGATGGAGGAGATCAAACAGCACGTGGCCCACTGGGACAGCGAGGGGGAAGTGGCGGACTACCTTACGAAGATACTCTTGGGCGAAGCCTACGACGGCTCCGGCCTGATCTACGGCCAGGGCCATGCGGTCTACACCAAGAGCGATCCACGGGCGGTACTCCTGCGGGACAAGGCCGCCCTCCTTGCCGCCGAAAAACAGCTTACCGATGAATTCAACCTCTACCGTTTAATCGAACGGCTGGTCCCAACGGTGTTTAAGCAAATAAAGGGTTCGGACAAGGAAATTTGCACCAACGTAGACTTCTACTCCGGCTTTGTCTACAAGATGCTGGACATCCCACAGGAACTCTACACCCCTCTGTTCGCCGTCAGCCGTGTAGCCGGCTGGTGCGCCCACCGCATGGAGGAGATCATCACAGGCGGCCGCATCATCCGTCCGGCGTACAAGTGCGTCCAGACCCGCTCCCCCTATAGGCCGCTGGCGGAGCGGTAGGGATTCAACGGTTTGTTTGACGAGGTGACTGATACGATATGCGTTTACGATAAAAGTCTATTGGAGATAGTATGGATTGGCAACGTATAATTTATTCGCTTCCAGGCATTTTGATAGGATTTACAGTACATGAATATTTTCATGCTTTAGTTGCGTATAAATTAGGGGATAATACTGCCAGGGATCAAGGAAGTGTCCGCAACTCCTAGGAGCCTGTTGCACTTGTGAATTTTTTGCGCTTGAGGCCGCAAAAAACCTGCTATTAACGGGCTCCTTACGGAGTTTGCAGGGTAAAAATCGGCTTGAAAGCCGATTTTTTCTATTGAAATGCACGAAGTGCAACAAACTCCTAGCATGAGAAAGAAGAATCGTATATAATAACATCATGCGTAAAAGACCATCATCGGTGACATCGATTATCGCCCTGATTTGTATCGCAGCCTATATATCCGCCCTTTTGTACGGCGCCTACCGTATCTACATCAACATTACCGAACGCCGGGCTATCGCCAGCCAGGAATTTTCCGATCTCGCCGGCCGGAGTTCCGCCGCCGGTGTTTCGGGCTTTATGGATACCGACTTCCAGCACGCCATTGAGGATACGCTTACCCATTCCCGGACCATACAGGGGGTCATCGTTTCGGGGCCCGATGGCGAATACGCCTTTGAGCGGGAACTGAGCGGCGCTATTAACTGGGTGGGCGACTCTCCCCGGTTTGCCAGCCAACTGGGGACCTCTTCAAAGCCCTTCTTTTCCCATCTCCGCGTTGAGGGCCTGCGAAATGTGACCATCAGCGCGGTCTACCGCTATATTGATTACGATTACTTTATCGATATCCTCAAGCAGACTCTGCTTATCATCTTGATCTTCCTGTCGGCGGCCTTTATCAGTCTGATTCTGGAGGCGGCGTTAGGTAAAAAGGATGAGGATGAGTCGGACCTCCTGTCCGCGGACCGCCTGTCTGCCGACCGCCTGTCCGCCGGCGAGCCTGTCATCAGAGATGATGAGTTTTACACGCCCCCTCCCCGGCCTCAGCCCCACCCGGCAGTTGTGCCGCCAATAATGCCCTATCCTGTCCCGCATCCGGGATCTCCGCCGTATCATCCGCCGGTGCCGCCCTTTGCGGAGAGCCGGGCTGCCGCAAGATCCGCTCCCGCTGTAAAGCAAGTGGGGGAGCCTGTAACCCCCGCCCAGATGCCGGAAGTACCGCCGGCATCTGAACCGCCGAAACCCGCAGCGCCTGCCCGGCCGCAGGAGCCGTTGACCACAGAATTGCCGACGGCAATTTTGCCGACGGCTGCCCCGGCCAGGCCGGATGTCCCCAGAGGCCTCTATTCCCCACGGGGCATAGGCTGGGAAGACTATACCCTGGAACGGTTGGAGGCGGAATTGCACCGTTGCGCCTCCTTTGAGCAGGATTTAACCGTTATGGTCATGGAGTACCGGGCTGCCAATGCGGACGAATCGAGCCCGTTGGGGTCCGCGATTTACACCAAACTTACGGATGCGGTGGTAAGTTTTTTCAACATCCGGGATTTGATCTTTGAAAAGGGAAAACAGGGACTTTCGGTGATTATCCCCAATACCGATCTGGAGCAGGGGCTGACAAGGGCGGAGGAATTCCACGGCCGCCTCCAATCGGAGCTTGCAATCCTGCCCCCGGTTGGTATCGGCCTCAGCTCCCGTGCGGGAAGGCTCGTCAACGCCGACCGTATCCTCTTTGAAGCCGCCCAAGCCATGCGGAAAACCAAACAGGACCCGGCATCTCCCATCATCGCCTTTAAGAGCGACCCTGAAAAATACCGGGACTTTATTCAGCGGAGCCAGTAGAGTCCGTAACACGAAAATAGGCCGCATCCCTAAAAAGCCGGGTTACCGTCCAGGGCGAAAGGGCGTTTTGCACTGGTGGGGATAAAAATTTAATATTCAGGTTAAATTTATGTTGATTTTGTGGAAAATTTAATGTATACTTTAAATTATGACGGAAGTACAAAGGCCGGAATACCTCAAAAGACTCATCGGGTTTAAGGACAAGGACCTGATAAAGGTGGTCGTAGGCATACGGCGGTGCGGGAAATCCACCCTGTTAAAGCTGTATGCCGATTATTTACGGTCCACCGGGGTAGAAAACAGCCGGATTCAGTTTATCAACTTTGAGGACTTTAACAATGCGGAGCTTACGGATTATAAGGTCCTGCATGACCATGTCTTGAGCCGCCTTGCCCCAAGCGGGATGAACTACATCTTCCTTGATGAGATCCAGCTGGTTAAGGATTTTGAAAAGGCCGCAAACAGCCTGCGGCTGCGGGAAAACATCGACCTCTACATCACCGGCTCCAACGCCTATTTTTTGTCCGGCGAACTGGCGACCCTCCTTGCCGGCAGGTATGTGGCTATTGAAATGACCCCCCTCTCCTTTAGTGAATATTGCGCTGCAATAACAGCCTCCGCCGCAGGCTCATCAGGCATCCCCGAAGGGACCTTCAAACTGTACGATCAGTATCTGCGGTACAGTTCCTTTCCCTATACCCTGGAGCTGGATAATGACATCGAAAAGGTTCATCAATACCTGGCCGCCATTATCGACACCATTGTTTTAAAGGATGTGGTGCAGCGGAAACAGATCAGCGCCGTGGCCGCCCTGGAACGGCTCATGAAGTTTATTTTCAGCAATATCGGCTTTATCACTTCCACCAAAAAAATCTCGGACACCATGAAATCCTTCGGATTCAACATTGGCGTGCAGACCGTGGAAAATTACCTTTCCGCTCTGGAAGACAGTTTTATCATCCATAAGGTGGGCCGCCTGGATGTGAACGGCCGGGAGTACCTCAAGGCCAATGACAAATACTACGTGGCCGACATCGGGATGCGGTACTACCTGCTGGGCGACAAGATGAAAGACTACGGGGTGATTCTGGAAAACATTGTGTATCTGGAACTGCGGCGCCGGGGCTACAAGGTCCACGTGGGGAGGCTGGGGGACCTGGAAATTGATTTTATCGCCTTTAAGGCGGGAACACCCGAATACTACCAGGTCGCCCTTTCGATCCTGGATGATGCGGCCCGTGAGCGGGAACTGCGTCCCCTGGAAAAAATCAGGGACAACTACGGGAAGTACATTATCACCATGGACCAGGTATTTGGCGGGAATGACCGGGGGATTATTACGGTGAATGCGCTGCAGTGGCTCAATCAAATTTACCAAAACA
>BNVD01000100.1 GCA_025997835.1 Spirochaetia bacterium | reverse complement strand
GTGCAGGGCGTAAGTCATGCGAAAATATATGTTGAGGAGGATCTTGTGAAGAAGATTTTTTTGGCAATTGCTTTAGTGGCAATGGTTTTATCGGGATGCGGCACTATTATCTGGAGAAGTAACCTCATCCCGTTTGAACACTTTCAAGAGGTTAAAAATGAGGGTGAACGGCTGGTGTTTATATCCCCCGTTTTGGCGTCGAATCGCCGGTACAGCTTTTTGTACATCATAACCAACCCTGAAGATATCCAAAAGGCCCTGGATACATTGGGTGATCCGGGCGTTATACGACCAGGGGATTTAAAGAAAGCGATTAAGGCATTTTCTCCGGTTATGATTACGTCAACACACATCAACCGCAGAGGGTCCATCACCACCCACATCACCCACGACATGTCCGACCCCATCGAAAATGGTATAGCAGGTTTTAGCGTGCCGCCGTTTGTTGACCAATTCTTCTATGCCTATATGAGTATAAAGGAGGATCACAAATGGGGCTCGAATGACCCAACGGAAGTTTGGATAGGGACTATACCGCTACCGCCCGGATCGCAGGATGTCTACATCGCGCTTTCCGAAGCAGAAGGCGACATGGTGCTATCCGCAAATACGAATCCTGAGGCGATCAAAAATATCGTTGATGATGCAATCGGATATTACGGACAGTTACTCGCAAAGAAAGATCAGGTGGGATTCATTCCAATAGGGTACAACGAAATTATGGCTATTGTGCGCGAGAAACAGATGGAAGAGATGCTCGCAGCCGGGGCCACATTTAGCGTTAATTCCAGTTACTTCACGTACCGGCAGGAAACGCGAGAGCGAGAAGTGCCGGTATATAAATATGAGGGCGATGAAACCTGGACGGTCCAGGACGGCAGTGGCGCCTATGGAAAAACTATAGGTACCATTACAAAAAAAGGAAGGGGCGGTTACGTCGAGACCGAGACCAGGACGGAAGCGGTTACTATACCCATACATCACGAATTGGCGTTTGAGCTATACAAGGGAGATGTCAGAATCTACCAGGGTAGAACTCCGGTAAAAATAACCGGTATTGAGCTCGACACGGAATATACCCTGCGCTGGGTTTCGCCAGTCGACGGAAACAGGTCGTACGGCTTTAAGATGGGTCTCAATTTTCTGGGTTACCCGGGGGATGGTCGGTACACTATTAAGTAAGGGGTACACGCACAGGTGACCGTCACCACTTTTGGAGAAGAATACGGTAACGCGGAAACGGTAAATGTTTTTGCGTTACCTTTTTTGGAGGAAGAGTATGGCAACGGTAAACTCAATGGCGGCATTTTCCCAGTGGTTTGACCCGCAAGCACCTAAAGCTTATAAGAAATGGTATAACAGAAATCTTGCCAGAAGATTAACAGACATCAATAACGCCTATAAGCAATCGTTTAACCATGATTTGTTTACGGTTGATACGGATGATTTACCCAAGGAAATTCAAAATATCAGGCGTAATATTGTAAACCGATGGAAAGTACCGGATACGACTTTTACGGAGTATGATAAAAAAACCGCAAATGGTATCCCTAAGGCAATTATCAACAACTACTACATTCCCTTTCTAAATCAATGGGACGGCGTCTCGGATGTTCCTGCACCGGTAACGCCATCTGAGGTTGATTCCTCTGACGATACTGATGGGGCTAGAATTACCAACTTTACCTACGAGCGTGACTTGCAATATTCACTGAGAGACCAGGCGGAAGAACTCTTTGCCGGGTATAAAATATTCGGCGATAACGATACAGGCGTAGAATACAGCATTGGCGGAAAGCGCATTGATTTACTGCTGGAAAACGAATCAGAAAATAAACTGCTGGCTATTGAATTAAAAGCCGATGTTGCGGATTATAAAGTTTTTGGGCAAATATCAATGTATTTGAGCCTTCTGGAAGAACAATTTCCGGGTAAAGAAATTACCGGAATAGTTATTGCCGGAGAAATTGACGATACGCTAAAAATCGCGGCAAAACGCGATAAATCCATAAAATTAAAGTCCTACAAAATGGCTTTGACTTTATCAGACGAAACATAGAATTGGCAGATTAACGTAAGGAGTTGTTGTATGAAAAAGATATTTTTTGCGGGATTTTTTAGCTTGGCGATGCTGTTTTCTGCTGTTAGCGCGTTTACGCAGGAATGGGGCTACGGTCTCGAAACAAGTTCCGGCGTACTTTCCGGGGATGGGTTTTTCAGTACCTACTCCTTCTCTTTACAGGGCGTACACGATTCTGGATACGGTTTATCACTTGATTATATTAAAGGGCTAGATGTAGATGAATGGGTAGATGGAGTACATCATCAATCCTCCGGATACTCCGGATTGTTGGGTAGTGTGTTTTTGGGATACAACCTAAGCAAATATTTTATACCCTATGCGGGCGGCGGCCTGGGATTCAAGATCAACGGTTCTGGAGACATGTCATTTGGGTGGAAAGTTGACGCGGGAATAATCTCATGGCCGACTAATAGACTGTATGTAAAAGCCGGGGCAATGTATGACAACATCAGGGAAGATCTTGGCATAGCTGTGGGCCTGGGATTCAAATTCGCAAAAAATGTAACACCTCCCGCTCCCAAGCCCAAGATACATCCGACAATAACTTCGGAAGAACTGCAAAGAGTTGAACTGGCGTATGCTGAAACCGTTCGGGACATTGAAAATCGCGGAAAAAGACTGCGCATTTGGAATGCATCTGAACGATCCGCCTTTATTCAGCGATACCAGGGAAGTCCGAATACAAGGCTGGTTAATGAGGCCGGAAATACGAAACTTCCTTATTACAGCATCAGCACAACTTCCGAAAGGGATATTGTCACTCTTGCACGGCAGGAGTCGAACGATTTTATGAAAGTACGAATGATACATGACTGGGTGTCCGATGTTTTTGCCTATGATAACGATCTTTTATGGTGGATGGATAATGTAAGCGGACGAAACGCCGAGTTTACACTTGGGAAAATAGTCGAAAGGCAGCGAGGCGTTTGTCTTGAATATGCCATACTGTTCTGGTTTTTATTGGATGCGGCTGGGGTTGATACTTATTTGATTAGTGATCATTCTGAACCTGGAATAGGACACGCTTACAATATGGTGGTAATCAACGGTACGGGATATATTATTGATACCACATGGGATTCTGGCAATCGATTTGAAAATGGCCGGATTACCAAGTTTGACCGGATGGTTTCGAAAAATTACTTTATGCCCGGTGTTTCTCAATCGTACCGGTTGAGGAGATGGTAAAATAGCTGCCATCATACGTTTGCCGTATGATATCTGTCATATCTGCGTCTTCAGTCATCAGAATTTTCATCCCCAATTCCCGTGCCCGGCTTGCCGAGGATTCCCCAAAACAGATGGCCCGGATGCCTCTCATGTCGAGACCGGGGAAAGCGGCCTTAAACCCTGCGACCCCTTGGCCGCTGGAAAAATACACAAAATCGGAGCGGCCATCTTCAATGATTTTACGGGCATAGGTGTTTCCATCGGCATTGGCGGTTTCGTACACCGCCATTTCCTTAAATGAAATATTCTGTTCCGTAAGGATTTGCGGAAGTTCCGGGTGGGCATCACGGGAGCGCAGCAGCAGAACTTTTTCTCCGGGCTTAATTTTGTCCGCAAGCCCCTGTCCCAGACTGCGGCCATTGTGAACTTCCGGCACATAATCGGCGATAAAGCCCCGTTTGACCAGAGTTTCCGCCGTGGCCGGACCTATCGCGGCAAAGCAACAGGAGGCAAAGGCCCGAAGATCCCCGTCGGAGCACAGATAATTCTCAAAGAACATTTCTACCCCTGCGGCGCTGGTAAAGACCAGCCATTGGTATTGGACGGCTTCCGCATGGACCTTTGCCGGAAGTTTCGCGGGTATCCGTTTGATGCAGGGGAAAGGGATGGCCCTGCCACCCCTGGCGCGGATCTTCCGGCAAAGGTCGGCGTTCTGCGGCTCCGGCCGTGTCACCACAATGCGAAATC
Organism: Spirochaetia bacterium; assembly: GCA_025997835.1. Lineage (GTDB taxonomy): Bacteria > Spirochaetota > Spirochaetia > Treponematales > Breznakiellaceae > BNVD01. The sequence continues at coordinate 3,963 of BNVD01000100.1, read as the reverse complement.
CCGTAAGGGGCCGGGCTTTCTCTATGAGCCCAGTCCCCAGGGTATCCGCCAGGGCGCATACGGCCCCCACCGCCACCAGTACCGGCGCGCCAGATGTAGTACCAGGCACCAAATTTGCTTAGTGGCAGTAATACGCTCCGTCACTACTGCCACCGTTAAAAGCCTTTGCCGGCTATAAAGACATTGCGTATCATCAAACTATCCCCTCATTATCCTCGCTGAATCATCCTCCAAAACTTCCCCGCAGTTATCGCACTTATACGGCGGTTTCATATCCTCATAAATGTAATTCGTGGTTCTGCACTTTTCGCGTAAAAGGCCCCGCAGGGGACTTCGAATTCCTTATCAGGAACTTCAAACTTCTTGCCATTAAGTTCAACAGTTTTACCCATTTTCATGTTCCTCCACCTTCAATAAATCTGCCGTTAAATCTTCAGCAAAGCTTTTCGCCGTTTCAATGTCCAGCATAATTTCATCGGGGTACATGACTTCCTTTAACTCCTGGGTATCGCCGACAATGGCAGATATAATCGCAATTCATCATCTATAACCGGCTTAAACCCGTATTTTTCATGCTCTGGACGCAATTCAGAAAATATGGGCATTCCTCACTTCCTGTGATCTATTTTTGCATTTTTATAATCCCGCATAGCTTTGGTAAGTGCCTTGTTTGGTTTTGGCGGATTTTCGAGTGTCTTGGCGATATCCAAAGAGGCCGCTGGTGATAAAATAAGCATTTCTATACGCCGTCCCATTTCCTTATTGTCCATGATTACTTCATGCCTCCTATTTTATCCAGGGGGTGAAATTATCACAAATCATTTACATTTTTGCTTTTTGCCGCTTGACATGCCTCTAAAAGAATGTTATAATGCTTTTATTGTAGCCTTTAGGAGATAAGAATCCATGACGGAAAGCGTAAGGTAGCGAGATTGCGGTCAAAATTTCACCGCCTCCCGGAGGTTGATACGGATTTGGTGGTAAAAGTTGCGGAAGCAGTCAGACAGCCGGAAAATTCTGCCCGAAAGGCAAGGGAAGTTCAAAATAAAGATTCTAATGTGGTTTTATGTGGGGGCGTTGCCCCGCTTGAAATATACCGCGCCGAGGCCATGCGTTGCATGAAGACGGCGCGTATAAATGCATTTACTAATAATAGCTGCATTGATTAAAGGAATTCAAAGTGAGTGATCAAATAAATATTTTCGGTGAAAGTGATAAAACAATATCAATATTTGATCGAATAAAATTATGGAAAGGTGTTATAAGACGGTTTCTTATTTATTTTTTTCGAAAAAATTATATAAATAAAAATATCTTAAAAAGACAAGGAAAATGTATAAGATGTGGTGCGTGTTGTAAACTTGCATTTAAGGAATGTCCATATTTAAAAATGGGAACAGAAGGAAAATATACTTGTATAAGACATGAATCCTTTAGAATGCCAAATTGTATAATATTTCCGATAGATCAAAAAGATATAAGCGATAGAAACAAAGTATCAAATGAATCTTGCGGATATTATTTTTAAGGAATAAAATAGGGATCATTTTCCAGTTCCATTGACATACACTCCTATCCGGTCTATGATGATCATACTAAAGTTGCATCCTGTCGCTGCCCAGGGGAGCTACTCTCCGGGGCTTTGGAATGGCTCATCTTTTTAAGGAATATATGGTAGAAGAAAATCAATCGTTCTCCTCCTTTGGCTTGTCTGATGGGGTATTGGAAGCCTTGGTGCGGAAGGGGTTTACCGCCCCCAGTTCGATTCAGGCCATTGCGCTGCCCCGACTTATGGCCGATGAGGGACATCTTATTGTTAAGGCCCGCACGGGGACGGGGAAGACTGCCGCCTTTGGGATTCCGCTGATAGAAAAGCTGACGGCCCACGGGTATGCGCCGGGCCATGCGCCGCGGGCGCTGATTTTGACGCCCACCAGGGAGTTGGCCCTTCAGGTTTCACGGGAGATTGCCTCCTTTGTGCCCTCTGTTAAGGACGGCGGCGGGAATCCCGGCACCTTCCCGCGGATTACGGCGGTCTATGGCGGCGCTTCTATCCGTACGCAGATTATCGACCTCAAGCGGGGAACCGAAATTGTGGTGGGTACGCCGGGGCGTATCATGGACCTGATGGACCGGAAGGTGCTGGATCTGTCGGCGGTTGACTGGTTCATTCTGGACGAAGCGGACGAGATGCTGGACATGGGCTTCTTTGAAGATGTGGAGACTATTCTGGGGGCGGTTAAGCCCGAACGGCGGGTTGCGCTGTTTTCGGCGACCATGCCCGATGCGATCCTGAAGGTGGTGCGGAAGCACATCGGCGAGGTGGAGATTCTTGAGGACGCAGCCCCTGATGACGAGAAGCCGGCGGTGGATCAGTTCTACATGGTGCTGAAACGGGAGGACCGGCTGGAAGCGCTGCGGCGGGTGATTGACTCGTCGGATGATTTTTATGGGCTGGTGTTTTGCGCCACCAAGGTTATGACTGATGAACTGGCCCGGCGCTTGATGGAAGGGGGCTACGCGGCGGAGGCGATCCACGGCGACCTTTCCCAGGAGGCGCGGGAGCGGACCCTGCGGCGGTTCCGGGCGCGGCTTACCCGGATTCTGGTGGCCACCGACGTGGCGGCCCGTGGTATCGATATTGAGAAGCTGACCCATGTGATCAACTGGGACCTCCCCAACGACGGTGAGACCTACGTACACCGCATTGGCAGGACGGGTCGCGCCGGGCGGCGGGGCAAGGCGATTAGTCTGGCCCTCCCGGCGGACCGGGGCCGTATGAGTCACCTGTCCCGCAGTATGGAAAAAGTTTTGGGGAGCCGTATAGAATGGATGAAGGTGCCGCCGGTAAAGGCGGTGATGAAGGCCCAGCGTGAACGTATTCTGGCGGCTATACTGGCGGCGGTTCCGTCGGCGGAGATCATCCCTGATGTTACGGCTGTAGATGAGAAGGCAGCAGTATCGCTGTCGGGTTTGTCAAATGAAGTTGATGCGCCGGGTGCGATTGGCGAGGCTGCTGCCGGTGCGGATTTGAATGGTACAACTAGCGGTACGGACGCGGCATCGGTTGAGAAAACATCATCTTTGGTTGAAAGAAGTTTGCCCGCCGCTTCACCGGCCGTGCCGTCCGCAGTAGCGGGCGCAATTGCGGGCGCAGTAGCGGGCGCAGAAAGTCTATCACCCATGAGCCGGATATTGATTGAACGGCTGGGCGCGGAAGGGGCGGTGGAGGCCCTGGTTACGCTGGCGTATGGCGAGCAGTTGGACCCGGCGCGGTATGGGCCGGTGACAGAGTTCCCGGAAGCGGTAAGCCGTGATGAGGGACGGCGGAAAGGACCGGGTCCAAGGAGCGGAGGCCGCTTTGAGACGGGGAGACCGTTGCGCGGTGGTACACGGCCTTATGGTAGTGATACCCGGTCCAATGCAAGCGGCGTTTCGCCGCACGGTGGGGCGCGGCCCCATGCAAGCAGCGTTCCGTTGCACGGCAGCATACCGCACGGCGGTACACGGCCTCACCCGGCTGAGGGCAGGGCGGAACTGGGAGGCGACGCCAAGTCCAGCAGGGTGTATGTTGGTCTTGGCCGGCGGCACGGGGCGTCTGCCCGTGACGTGGCGGCCATGTTGACCAGAGCGGGCGGGGTGCCGGGGCGGCTGGTTGATGACATCGAAATGAAGGATTACTGCGCTTTCGCCTCCCTGCCGGAAGACGCGGCGCGGCGTGCCTGCGCCTTTTCCCGTAACGCGCCTGAGGACCCGGTGATAAAACCGGCGTCCCAGGCGGGGAAGTTCACCGGCAGCGGCGGACCAAAGAAACGGCGAAGCGGGGTATAACACTACAACAGTAATACTGTGCGGTGTGCTGGTCACATACTAATAGATAATCCCCATGGGTTGGTCACCGTGGGCGCCGATCAGCTTCTGGTTTTTCGGGTCCACGATGAGGTCCATGTTTTCCAGGGGGAT
>BNVD01000099.1 GCA_025997835.1 Spirochaetia bacterium | reverse complement strand
GGTTGGGGATTTTGGTGGTAAAAGGATAGGGGGCGATCTTTGGCCGGGCATTGGTAAACCGCTCCAATAATGATGATTTACCGGCGTTGGGGAACCCCACCAGCCCTATATCGGCCAACACCTGTAACTCCACCCGGAGGCGGCGGGTCTCCCCTTCCTTCCCCGGCAGAGCCCTGCGGGGCGCCTGGTTCACCGACGACTTAAAGTGGACGTTCCCCCAGCCGCCGTTACCCCCGGTAAGGAAGCGGAACTGCCCCTCCTCCTTACCGAAATCCCGGACCAGTTCCCCGGTGTCTGCGTCCCGGATTATCGTACCCGGCGGAACCGGCACGATTACGTCCTCCCCGTTCCGGCCGTACCGCTGGGAGCCCTCCCCATCGCGGCCGTTTTCGGCGCTAAAGGCCTGCTTATACCGCAAGTGGGCCAGGGTCCTGAGGTTTCGGCGGACTTCGAAGATCACGTCCCCGCCCCGGCCGCCGTCACCCCCTGAAGGGCCGCCCAGGGGGACGTACTTTTCCCGGCGGAAAGCAACGCAACCGTTGCCGCCGTGGCCGGAGGAGACTTGGATTAGGGCTTCGTCGGCGAACTTTTCCATCTTTACTCTCTAATTTCTCTCTAATAACAAAAAAGCATGTTGGAAGGATTGCTGGGGGGGCCTGTCATGAAAAACACGGGCTGGCTCCTGCTCCGCCCGCGTTGCGGGCTCCAAAGTCGCTCAGCCCGTGTTTTTCATGCCACCCCGCGTTGCATTTATTGAAACATGCTTTTTTGCTTTATCGGCAAGGGTAAATTCCCCGCCCAATATATAGATGGGGAACCGCATTGAGGGGCTGGCTCCTGCTCCGCCCGCGTTGCGGGCTCCAAAGTCGCTCAGCCTGTATTTTCTCTGCCACCCCCGCACAGCATTTATTGGGGCATATTTTTCTGCCTTAGGGGTTAGGATAAATTCCCCGCTCATTAGGACGGGGAATCGCATTGAGGGGAGCAGCCCCCGCGTTGCATTTATTGGGGCATATTTTTCTGCCTTATGGGTTAGGGTAAATTCCCCGCCAAATATAGATGGGGAATCGCATTGAGGAGACCACTTCCAGTGGGGGGAAATCGCTTACCGGATTACGCTTGTACCGGGCTTACACCGGCTAACTTGCGGCCGCGCTGCTGGGTGAAGTTGACGGTGCCGTCTACCAGGGCGAAAAGGGTGTAGTCGCCGCCGCAGCCTACGTTGACGCCGGGGTGAATCTTGGTGCCACGCTGACGTACGATGATGGTTCCCGCCTTTACGGCAGAGCCGCTGGATGCCTTTACCCCCAAGTATTGGGGATTTGAATCGCGGCCGTTCTTCGCACCGCTGCCGCCCCGTTTCCGTGCCATAGTATATTCCTCCGTTAGTTCGGACCTGAGTCCGTTAGACGCGCGTCTGTTGGACGCTCGTCCGTATAAATATGCATGTTACAGTACTCAGGGTACTGTTCCGCCACCGAGCGGAGGCCCTCTATCAGGAAAGCCCCTGCTCCGGCTAAAAAGGGCCGGGCTTCGGCGGAAGCGGCGGTCTCCATACGGAAAACGCCCCGTTCCGACGCGCCGCCTTTCAGGGTTATCCCTTCCCGGTCCGCCAGAGTTCGGAAAGCGGTGCGGGTCAGGACCGAGACGGCGGCGCATACCACATCGGAGCCTTTCGGCCCCGCCATGGCGTGGCCTGTGACGCAGCAGGACTTGAGCAGTCCCGCCTTGTCCAAAGCCGCGTCGATCCGGATCACGCAAATCCCGTGGTTCGGGGCTTAGGCCCCGACAATATCCTCAATCTTAATGATCGAATATTGCTGGCGGTGACCCTGCTTGCGGCGGTAATCCTTTTTGGGCATATACTTGAAGACGATGATCTTCTTGTCCTTCTCGTGGGATTCCACCTTGGCGGACACCTTCGCGCCCTTTACGTAGGGAGCCCCCACGGTTACCGCGTCCCCGGCCTCTCCTTTGGACAGGAGGAGTACCGAATCAATCTCCAGAGTGGACCCCGGCTCGGCATCGACCCGGTCTACCTTTAACAAGGCGCCTTTTTCGGCTTTGTATTGTTTACCTTTGAACTCTACCAGTGCATACATGAGCTATCATCCTTATGATACGAATAGAGATAAGACATACCACGTAAGGGGAGAACGTGTCAAGGGGGCGGCAACAGCACGTAGCAATGCTCAATTTGCAGTGCTGGTATATATGGGCGGTGCGGCGGACGGCTCCTCTCCCAAAGGCCCCCTCCCGCCGTTTGACACTACCCTCCCAAACAGGCTAAACTGCCCCCCATGCAGGATACTTTAGCCCAGATACCCGGCAGGATCAAAGAACTCCGGGAAATATTGGAAATCAGCGCCATTGATTTGGCACGGGACATCGGCATCTCTCTGGAGACCTACCTCCAGTACGAGTCAGGCGAACAGGACATACCCATCAGCGCCCTCTACAAGATATCCGCCAGGTTTGGGGTGGACGCCACGGTACTGCTCACCGGGGAGGACCCGCGGATGGATACCGCCAGTGTGTGCCGGGCGGGCGAGGGGGTCAGGATAGAACGCTTTCCGGGGTATGAGTTTTCCAGCCTGGCCTATAACTTTAAAGACCGGACCATGGAGCCCCTGCTGGTCTTTCTGGACGGCGAAAAGGAACCCGCCGCGCCGGTTACCCACTCAGGCCAGGAATTCAACTTTGTGGTGAAGGGCGTGGTAACGGTAACGGTGGGCAGCCGGGACTATACCCTCAAGGCCGGGGACTCAATCTACTTTAACGCAAAACTGCCCCATGCCCAAAGCGCGGTGGAAGCCCCCGCTCAATTTATCACCATCATACAGGAATAGCACCATGAACGAAATATTGTCGCGCTTTTGCCCCCGGATCGATTTTGAGAGTTACGAGGATTTTTACCAGAACTACACCTGTACGGTCCCGGAGAATTTTAATTTCGCCTACGATGTGGTGGACGAATGGGCCCGGATCAAACCGGACAAGCCCGCCCTGGTTTGGACCAACGACGCCGGGGATATGCGGTCCTTTACCTTCGCGGACATGAAACGCTTAAGCGATAAGGCCGCCAATGTCCTCCTTGCCCAGGGTATCCAAAAGGGCGATGTGGTGATGCTGATACTAAAGCAGCGCCCCGAAGTGTGGATCCTCATGACCGCCCTGATGAAGATCGGCGCGGTCTGTATCCCCGGTACCTACCAGCTTACGAAAAAGGATATCCTCTACCGCTGCAATATCGCCGAAGTCAAGATGCTTATCAGCGTGGATGATAAAGAACTGCTGGACAACATCCGGGGGAGCCTTTCCGAATGCAAGAGCGTCCGTAATGTGGCGATAGTGGGGGATACCGTTCCTGCGGGCTTTATCGATATGCGCCGGGCCATTGAGGAGGCCGATGAAAAGTTTGCCCGCCCTGCCGGTGCTGCTGCCACCCAGGTGCAGGAGCCCATGCTCATCTATTTTTCCTCCGGTACCACGGGGATGCCCAAGATGGTGCTTCATAATCATACTTTGCCTCTGGGTCACATCGTTACCGCCAAGTATTGGCACTGCGTTCAGGATGAGAAAGTCCACCTGACCCAGACCGATTCGGGGTGGGCGAAGTTCGCCTGGGGCAAGATATACGGCCAGTGGATCTGCGGCGCGGTCATCGGTGCCTATGACACGGAAAAGTTCAGCACCAAGGGTATCCTCGACGCATTGGCACGGCTCCGTCCCACTACCTTTTGCGCCCCCGCCACGGTGTTCCGCTATCTCATTAAGGAAGATCTTTCGGGATACGACTTTAGTTACATTGAACACACCTCGGTGGCTGGGGAACCCTTAAGCCCGGAGGTCTATAACCAGATAAAGGAAATGACGGGTCTGGAGATTCGTGAAGGCTTTGGCCAGTCGGAAACATCGGTGATGGCCGCCGCCTTTACGTGGCTGCCCGCCAAACCCGGCTCCATGGGCAAGCCCGCTCCCCTCTTCGGCCTTAACCTGCTGGACGAAAACGGCAAGCCCTGCGATGACGGTATTGTCGGCAATATCAGTATTACCGCTGCCGGCGCCTATCCCCGGCCCGGTGAAACTTTTTCGGGGAAGGGCGCATCGGGTGGTATGCCCGGCATACCGGGTCTGTTTCGCGGTTACTGGAAGGACGAGGAAGTTACCGCCGCCGCCTGGTACGACGGGGTATACCACACCGGGGACATGGCCTGGCATGACGCAGACGGCTACTACTGGTTTGTGGGCCGGAACGACGACGTAATCAAATGCTCCGGTTACCGGATAGGCCCCTTTGAGGTAGAAAGCGCCCTGATGGAACACCCCTCGGTGCTGGAATGCGCGGTCACCGCCGCCCCCGACCCGGTCCGGGGCCAGGTGGTCAAAGCCACCATCGTTTTGGCACGGGGCTTTACCCCCTCGGATGAACTGAAAAAGGAACTGCAAAACCACGTTAAACGGGTTACCGCCCCCTACAAGTACCCCCGGATTGTAGAATTTGCGGCGGAACTCCCCAAGACCATCAGCGGGAAGATTCAGCGCAACCTGATAAGGAAGAAGGATGCTACGGAGTAGACCGGACTAATTAGTTAGCGATTCTCAATTTGCATTACTGGCATATATGGGCGGTGTAGGTTTTTGAATTGCTGTAATCATGGGCAGCTATCCTCATTTTAACCGCCGGAAATGCCCCACCCGTATCTTCCCCATCTTAAAGCGAGCAATTCATACATCGGACCTACTGGTCCAACGACAACGGTGGGCGGTGCGGCGGGTGACCCCTGCCCGAGACATTATGACAACCTACAAAAAACTTAAGCGTCTTAGCCAGTAAACCAAATCCTTCAACCAGAAAACGCGCCTGGTTCGAGTAACGTTGTTGTCATCCTTGGCTCGGGTGGGGGTCGCCCGCCGCACCGCCCATATATGCCAGTAATGTAAATTGGGGCGCTTCCCCTCAATGGCTCTTTCCCCCTATACTTTTCCCGGAGGGCATACTACATGGCGCATTGCGTAGTGGCGGAAGCGGAAGCGATACTGGACAAGGAATACCCGGTCCTGGACAAGGGATTTGTCCGGCTGGTGGATTATATGGGCGGGGATGAACGGGTGGTTCAGGCGGCCAGAGTGTCCTACGGCGAGGGGACCAAGACCTACCGGGAAGATGCGGGGCTTATCGATTACCTGCTCCGGCATCAGCATACCTCTCCCTTCGAGCAGATAGTCCTGACCTTCCATATCAAGCTGCCCATTTTCGTAGCCCGCCAGATGATCCGGCACCGGACCGCGAGCCTCAACGAGGTTTCCGGCCGCTACTCGGTGATGAAGGACGATTTTTACGTGCCCGCCGATGGGGACATGGCCCTCCAAAGTACGGACAACAAGCAGGGCCGCCTGGACGAGCCGGTGAGTGCGGCGCTGGCGGGGGAACTGCGCTCCGCCCTTGAGGGGGGGCAGAAACAGGCCTACGCCGGGTATTCGGCGCTCATCGACAAGGGCATAGCCCGCGAACTGGCCCGGATCAATCTGCCCCTCTCCCTCTACACCGAGTGGTATTGGGAGATGGACCTGCACAACCTCTTCCATTTCTTACAATTGAGGATGGACAGCCACGCCCAGTTGGAGATCCGCCGCTACGCCGAGGTGATGTTTGACATTTGCCGGAAGGTGGCGCCCCGGTGCTGCGAGTCCTTTGAGCGGCACCGGCTGGGGGGAGTGTCCTTTTCCGCCGGGGAAATGGCGGAACTCAGGCAGCGGCTTGGCGAAGCGGGTGCGACTGCCGGTGAACCGGCCTTAACGGGGAAAGCCCTGGAACGGTTTGAGGAAAAACTCCGCACAGGCAAGCAACTTTAGTTGCACAACTTTAGTTGCACAACTTTAGTTGCACAACTTTAGTTGCACAACTTTAGTTGCACAACTTTAGTTGCCCGGCTTCAATCTGAACTAAACCTGAGTGTTCAGACTTTGACCTTGGCGTTTTTTGGGCCGTTCTGATACACTGGTATACGGTAGCATAAATGGAAAAACATCCATTTGAAATTGATATAAGGAGCGTATGATATGAAAGGACCAATTTTGGTGGTTTTGGCCGCCGGTATGGGGAGCCGCTATGGCGGGCTCAAGCAGATGGACCGGATCGGGAAAAGCGGGGAAGTACTGCTGGATTATTCGGTGTTTGACGCCAAGCGGGCGGGTTTCCAGAAGGTGGTGTTTATCATCAGGAAGGACATCGAAAAGGACTTCCGGGAGATTGTATTAAGCCGGGTGTCTTCCGCCATTGACTGCGAGGTGGCGCTTCAGGAACTGGACAGCTTGATTCCAAGTGACATCCTCGCGGAAAGTAAAAAGATTGGCCGGACCAAGCCCTGGGGGACAGCCCACGCCCTGCTCTGCGCCAGGGACAAGATCGACGCCCCCTTTGCCATCCTCAACGCCGACGACTTTTACGGCAGGGAGGCCTTCGCGGTGCTGGGGAAGTATCTGGCCGCCCCCGCCATATCCGAGGGAGCGATTGTGCCCTTCAGCCTGAAAAAAACCCTGAGCCCCCAGGGGACGGTTACCCGCGGGGTCTGCGAAATGACAAACGGCCTGCTGACTTCCGTGGATGAGCTTACCGCCATTGCCCGTGAAGGGGACGGCAAAATCTACAACACCGGCGCCGGCGGCGACAAGCGGTATCTGGCGGACGACACTCCGGTATCCATGAACTTTTGGGGCTTCCCCCCAAGCATCTTCCCGGATTTGGAACGCTACTTTGCGGACTTCCTCAAGACATCGGGAAACCAGATGAAAAGTGAATGCTATCTGCCCCTGGCGGCGGACTGGCTTATCAAGAACAAGCTCCTCAATATCCGGGTCCTGTCTGCGGATTCTGAGTGGTTTGGTGTGACCTACAAAGAAGACCGGGAGATGGCGGTGAACCGCATCAGCGATCTTGTGGCGGAAGGGGTGTACCCCGCTTCACTTTGGGACCGGTAACGATTCGTTCCAATGCTTTCACTGTCGGCGTTGCGGCGTTATTATACCTTTCCCGGTGAAGCGGTTGAAGACTGCCGGGAAGATATTCTGCGGCGTAACGCCCAGAGCCTTGAGATTGGCAGTCTGGTAACAGGGATTCTCATCGCTTTGTTTTCCGTCTTTCCTCTGGTGGTAGAAAAACGGCTCAACAAGTTTATTGTATACCTTGCTGTTGCCGTTGCAGAACTGCTGGTTTATCTGTTCGCCGGGCAGCTCTGTAAACACAAAACCTACACTCCGCTCCGGGTAAACTTTGGATTTTTGGTTTTTTTTATCACCCTCATGACTCTGGGAATATATATCGGCGTTCTTACACAACCGAAACAACCTGCGGTCAGTTTTATGGTATTTTTAGTGTGTCCGCAGGTCATCTTTGTAAACAGGTCCCTGTATACTGTTCTGCTCAATTTGATCACAGTAGCGGTATTCATCTTTTTTGACATTATGATTAAGCCCGCTGCTATTTGGCGCTTCGATGTGACAAATGCCGCCGCTGCGGCGTTGATAGGCATTGCCTTTTCCTGGTACCTCTCCCATGTGGTAATTAAGGAGATGTTGAGTTCCCGGCGGCTGGAAATTGAACGCAACCGTTTTCGGAACGAGAGTTTGAAGGATGAGTTGACCGGGCTCGGTAACCGCCGGAAGTACCTTAGCGCGGTTAATTTTTATATTTCCGTCAGCCGGCATGTGCATCAAACGGTGTGCGCCATCATGCTGGATGTTGATTTCTTCAAAAACTACAACGATTTCTACGGCCATCAAAAAGGTGATGAGGTACTCAAAGCCCTGGGAAAGCTGCTTAATCAGCTTGCGGCAGAAGAAAATGTGTTTGCCGCCCGTGTAGGGGGAGAAGAATTCATCATCCTGTGGACAGAAAACCGGATCGAAGAAGCAAAGCGGGTGGCAATAAAACTGCGGCAGATGATCATCGATTTGAATATCCCCCACGAAAAATCCGCTGCTGCCCCCTGTGTTACGGCGAGCCTTGGGCTCTATGTTTTGCGGGGCGGTTCTCCCGGTACGGCGGACGATCTCTACCG
>BNVD01000098.1 GCA_025997835.1 Spirochaetia bacterium | reverse complement strand
TTGTTCCCGTCAGAGTATCATCTTTTAATTTCTTTCTCCTCGCATGTTCCGTTCTCCGCACTTTGTCCACAGCTTCATTCATGTATTTCATTATGTGAAATTTATCATGAACAATATCCGCGTTTGGTAGATGTTCAATCGCCCCGTTGATAAACGCTTGCCAAAAGTCCATTGTTATGGCTTCAACAGTATGTAACTGATTATAGGTTAATGAGCTATAAAATACCGTATCAACCGCCTCCCCATCCCTTTTTTGCACAACATTCAACACCCGCTTTCCTTTCGGGTCATATAATACCGTCCCGTAGCTTTGACCGCTTCCAAAACTTTTTTCATCAATGCCAAGCTGTACTATCGGGACTTCTTCCCGGCAAAGTAATCCCCGTTTTACTGCACGTTGCATTATACCGTCCATTTCATCCCAGCTTATTGACAATAAGTCTGCCACTGCGGTACGATTCTTTGATGCAAGCAAGAAGCTTATCGCCAGACTTTCAAAATCAACCGTAAAATGACTCCGCTCCATCGACCAGGGTATATCCATTGTCAATGTCCCGTGCTCGGAGCATTTTGTCCGAGGTATGCAGCAGTGTACATAGGTCTTACATTTACAGCTGTCTAAATCTCGCCAGACCCGCTCATCACGCTTGTCATGTATACTTGTTTTTGCTCCGCATTTGGGACACACTCCCTCACTGCTGCGGTACTCAATATAAACATGAACTTCTTTTTCAGCTGTTTTTAGCTCTACCTTTGCGATTTTCCACGGTGCTTTTATTCCAAGCACTGTCCTATAAAATTCGGCTTCTTTCATTCTCTAATTGTATCATGTTTTTGGACTTTTTTCCACACAAATGTCGGGAGAACCCTAAATATGGCTAATGCATTTGTTAAGGATTATAAAAAATATTACGGGTATGACCATTTTCCTAAAAGCACACCAAATTCTATTAAGGGGTATATTCAATTTTTAAATGAAATTATTACCTTTTATCATTTGTGCGGCGGATTGAAATATACTATGCCTATTGAGGAAATTAAAAAGGCTGCTAAAGAATATGGCGTTATTATGCCCAGCCAATGTATTATCGGAGAAGTTGAGTTGGTTGATATTGTCAGTAATTCAAAGAATGTATTCGCAGAGCCGGGGTGTTTGCATTGGATTTTTGATAAGGCTGTTCTGTATGAAAAACCGGTTATGAATGTGATGGGGAAATTGCAGTTGTGGGAATATGTGGGACTGGGGGTTTTCGTAGGCCAAGCCGCTACTGCGGCGCAGCGCAAACTGTATGTTGAGACTGTCAGAAAAACCCTTCCATGCAAAATTTTACCCTCATTTCATGCCCTGAAACTACTATAAAACACTCATTTAGAGACGTATTTTTTCTGCAAAATGACTTTTCCGACAGTCTGGTTATATGCAGTGCTCGTTTTTATTTGATCCATATTGAATAATCAAGGTTACCCAATACCTTTTTTAAATTTATGAGTGCAATTAATTGACCTACGGGGTTTAGTGTTAATTGAAACACATTTTTTGTTTCAAAAACATCAAACATTATTTTCATTGAAGGAGATTTTATTTCTATATCTGTCTTAATTTCATTTTCCTTTTTTGTACCATATAAATCAGGATAATGATTTTTAAAAACTGATTCATATTCATTGTATTTAACAACATTAATATAGCTAGCAATGCCTAATGATGTAATATAGTGTATTGTCCCCATACTAATATTGTTAAATTCGCCAAGCAGTTTAAGAACAGCAGTATCCTTATGAGCTGATTCAGAAAAATCGTGAATATTTAGCGTTCGCATATTTCGAATATATTGATTCAACGTGATTGTATTAATATGCAAGTTTGTTAATCTGGGTATCAATCCCAATGCTTGTTCCGTTATAATGTCTAACATTTCTGATGAGTCAGAACGTAAGCCTGTGACTAATGCCTCAGATAAAAATTCTAGATTATTACCTGTACGAGCTGCATCCGTTATTGTCGATGATAATAAATATTGAGTATTTGGATTAGTAAATTTTCCAAAATCGATTGTACCCTCATGTTCTTTTAATTTGCTTGCAACTTCATTATAGAATTTTAATAAGTTCTCTTGTGCTTTTTCTGCCGCTGCATCAACTAAACGCGGAAAATTTCGCTCAAATAAATCTTCAAATAATTGTCTAACCTCAGTAAAGGTCATACCATTATTAACTGTCATCGCACCATTTGCTTGATATGCAGTTGAGCCTTCATTTACTTTCTGGTTCATTTTTATGCCCATTTATTGTCATACTCCCATTAGCTTGATAACCCGTAGAATGATTCTTAATATTTTGATTTTGTTTGTTTTTATTAATTACCTTTGAGGCAATAAAAAGTCCAATTATAAACACTCCTATCCCAGAGAAAATCCATTGATAATTATTTTTAAGAAAATCGATCATAATAACCTCTAATTTTTATTATATACCCTGTTATAATTTTATTCAAGTGTATATTTTTTCATACAGGCGAGCATTGTACATAGCGTATGTTGAGACTGTCGGAAAACCCTTTTACGCAAAATTTTACCCTCATTTCATGCCATAAAACTACTATATAGAGGCGTGTTTTTTCTGCGAAATGACTTTTCCTACAGTCTCGTTATATGCCGTTTGGGGCACTACGCATATGTTTTATATTCCACTTAAATAATGCAATAATCCCGCCGCAGTAATATTTCCAACAATTCCTTCAAGAATATTCTTTACAGAACCAAGGCATTTTTTAATTTTACCATTATCCGGATTTTGTTTCACTATTTCTGTTTTGACTGTTTCAATAATTGGAACAATTTCTGAACAACTTTTTTTATCTAAATTTTTATAATTTTCATCAAATATTTTGATTATCTCGTTGATTTTATTAATATCAATACCTATATTCATATTTTGAGTAGCATGATCGCTAAATTGTTGTATTTGACTATTAGAAACATCAGAATAAAAATTATTTGTCACTAAAACTGGTTTTGTTTCTTTATTTTCAGTATGTTCTGATTCCATATGAGTAATTCCTTTATTTGAAAGAAAGTAAATAATAAAATCACGTGTAATTGCAGGATTTTTACAATAACCGTTATCAACAAGAAATCTAGCGGCGGAATTTGCTTTGTTATGATTAGATATTCCAGCATAACAACCAATCATAAACGAATTAAACTGAATTGAATCGTCATAATTTCCTCTTACATATATTTCATATGATTTTTGTAACATTAAAAAAGCTGTTTTTGACAAAGGTAAGGAATTCAAATTTTCCATAAATTCATGGCCTTTTACCGTAAATTCCACATTTTTATCCGAAATCCTATAGATTAAGCCTTCCGCATTAAGTTCCTGAATATATTTAACGAGATTTTCCATATCCATTGTGGAATCTTTAGACAAACGTTCTATATCAATACCTTTATTTTCTTTGGAAATCCATTTTACCTCGTTTTCTATGTCACACATAGAGACAAGGATTAAAAATTTGCATTCTATGTCGGTTAATATAATATTCATCACAACTCCAAATTACATTTATTTTACAACATTTTTTTCTTTTGTCAAGAACAATTTTGCCCCAAATGGCATATAACTCCTTTATAGATGAAGTTTTCTTCGTCTAGCATCCTTAATTGCGATTTTGTGCCACTTTGATATGCTTGTACTCCCTATTTCCCCCTCCCCTTCTTCTTCTCGCCGACAAACAACTCCCCGCTCATCTTTTGATAAAGCTCAAACAAATAAGCAACCCTCCCGGCATCATCCACAAAACTCTTCCCATAAGCCTTTTCCACAGCCTTATCAAGCCTCTGGTGGGCCTTCATCAATTCTGGAGGCATAGTGAGGGGGTCGTAAAGATCGGCAAGACTGCTATTGGGGAAATTGGTGCGGGCATCCAATATGGCTTGAGCCGCCGTCTCAATCAGCTCCTTTTGCTTGTCCGTTGCTTCTAATGGCCAGGGGAAATTATTGTAAACAATATCCTTTGAATACCGGTAATCACTTTTTAATCTACCACAAACGTACCGCATCCATGCCATGTGCATGGTTGATGTTAGTATACCGAAGTGATAGATGTTTCCATTGGGGATAATCAAACAAGTATCGCTTGCAATTGATTTGTGATCAAAAAAGCCAATCGGGATATATTTTCGATTTTCAGAAGAAACACGGGGGATAAGAATATAATCCAAACCTTTAGGTTGTGTTATCTGTGCAAATAGATGCGGGATATTGGCGAGCTGGGGGCGTGCGGATTTCTCTCTTATTTGCTTAACCTTTTTAACCCGTTCCAAAACTAATTTTAGATTTTTAAGTTCGTTGGGTTCAATCCCGTCAAGCCACAAACACCAGCGTTCTCCATTGTTTAAAAATTCATACGCAGAAATGAAGGGCTTAAAATATTTTTTTGAACCGGGTTCACTTTTTATAAATGCTTTTCTTTCGTCAGCAGTAAATAGTAATTCACCGCCATCGGCTGGCATATTACCAAAATTCATACCGGGCACTTTACAGATTGGATCAGACCTTGATTCAATAAAAATGCTTTCGGCATCTATCAAGTATGGATTTATGCGATTTACTACAGTCTCTACCGGACTACCGGTAATAGTCGCATAATGATATAATTTCTTAATCTTTCTATCTTCGAGACCAAATCCTACAATTACACAATAAACAGCGGCGTTACCGCGAGCCTCGTTACTCCATTTGAATGTCTGATGCGCAAAATTTATTTTAATCCTATATTTGTTCACGAGTTCAGGCCAAAGTATGGGGACTTGTAAACCTTGGCAAATACTATTTGTTGAAACAAAGGCAGCTTCTATTTTTGTCCCCTGAATATATTGAGCCGCTTTTAAATACCAGCACGTTACATAATCAAGTTCGCCAAAATACTTCATACTATTAAAAACTGATTCAACTTCACTTTTTTGTTGCCTGTTCATAATCCGTGAACCCAAAAACGGCGGATTCCCCAAAATATAACTCAACTCATCTTTAGGGACGATGGTTTCCCAATCAATGGTGAGGGCGTTTCCTATGGTAATAGACGGCGAAGTGGTGAGGGGGATGCGGGCGATATAGGCGCCGAACATGCCGGATACTTCGTTGTTCATGAGGTGGTCCATGAGCCACATGGCGGTCTGGGCGATGCGGGCGGGGAACTCCTCTATCTCAATGCCGTAAAACTGGTCCACGTTGACCCGGACCATCATTTCAATGCCAAGGCCCTTTTCAAGGCCCAGCAGTTCTTTGATAACCGTCATTTCAAGTTTCCTCAATTCACGGTAACTGATAACCAGGAAGTTTCCGCAGCCGCAGGCGGGGTCAAGAAATTTGAGGCGGCATAGTTTATCGTGGAATTCCAACAGGCGGTGTTTGCGTACGCCGCTGGTGAGGGCTTTGATTTTATCCAGCTCGCTTTGCAGGTCGTCAAGGAACAGGGGCCGGATGAGTTTCATGATGTTGTCTTCGCTGGTGTAATGGGCGCCGATATCGTGGCGCTCGTCGTCGTTCATCACGCTTTGGAACATGGCTCCGAAAATGGCGGGGGAGATTTTCGACCAGTCAAGGGCACAGCACCACAACAGGGTTTCCCGTGTTTTTGAATCGAAGGCCGCGGTTTCAAGGCGTTCCGCAAAGAGGCCGCCGTTGACGTAGGGAAACTTTTTCAGGTCGTCATCGAGATTTTTGAGCCGTGCTTCAGACGGCTTGTTGAGGGTGTCGAAGATAAGGCCCAGGTGCAGGGCAAGATCGGAACCGTCCGCATTGGTGCGGTTGGCGATGTAATGAGTAAAGGTGTTTTTTTCCGGGAAGATGCCGCTGGCATCGGCAAAGAAACAAAACAGTAAACGTACCAGATACATCTCAAGTGGGTGGCCTTCGTAATTGGAGGCTTTAAGGTAGTTGTGCAGTTTCCCCATGCGCTCGGCAGCGATGATGTTCACCGGATCAAAATGGTTGAATTCAACGGTGGTGTATCCGGCAATGCTGCTGAACAGTTCCAGATAAGCGGTTAATTCTTCAAGGGGGAATTCGTACTTTTTTACATAACCACTTTCTTGCGCGGCGGTATCGCCGCGCTTGTCAATCGAAACGGAACGGACACGTTCCGAGTTATCTTCAAGATCATAATACTGAAAATTGAGAAAGTCGCTGGTGAGGATTGCTTTGGGTATCTCTTTTTGCGGCAGGGTTAAGGCGTAGGCTTTGGCCTGCTCAAAGGCTTTGTCCAAATCCTTGCCGGGGGTTTTCATTTCGATGATGATATGGCCGGGCCAAAAGAGGTCGATGTAACCACGGTCTCCGCGATTGCCATTGCCATCAGCGCCGGCGAATAAATCAACCTGTCCGTCACCGAAGCGGACCTCATGTTCAAAGAGGGCAACTTTTTTGCGGTCTATGCCGAAGATTTTGAGGAACTCGGTTTCAAAAGTTTGGGCCTCGGCTTTTTCCCGGATAGGACGGCCAGAGGTCGTATTACTGTCCTTCCATTCAAGGATGAAGGCGGAGGCTCTGCTGCGTATCTCGTTCCATGACAGGGGCATATCCTACTCCTTCTTCTTCTGCAAATCTGCAATTATCCAGGGCAGATACATGATGATCCAGATGGTTATCAGCAGCAAGCCAAGGCCGAGCAGATAGCCGTGACTGCCTAACGCACCGAACCAGTTATCAAATAGCTCCAGGAGGGTGCCTTTCGCGGGCCAACTAAGGAACATAAAATTGGTGTGGAGTATGCTGTTTATAATCGCAAGCAGCATTGCGGTAACGCCAAGGCAGGCGGCCGCTTTCCAAAGGTTTTTGAAGTTCGGCTTCCACCCCCCGGCGAGTAACAACAGCGGTGTGCCGAGCAGTAAACCGTGTATGATAAAGGCGTGGAGCGAATGAAAGTTGAGTACGGGATAGCGTGTCCAGTCGGGAGTCAGCAGCGCCGAAAGGGCGGCGGGCAATCCCAGACAGTAAAGCAGTTCCCCTGTAATCTCAGACCAGGGTCTGTCAGACACAGTAGGCCTGTCAGACACAGTAGGTCTGGCGGACTTTTTGGGGCTGATATTTGGTTTGAATGCATGGATAACACCCACAAATACGAACAACCCGCAGAGGTTGAGGGGCAGTTCGGTTACGGGGTAGGGGTGGACGGCGGCGATGATGACGATTTGCCTCAACACTTCCAGCGAAAGGGTAATGACCGTCCAGATTCTGAAAACGTTTGTGCGTACCGGCCCGGATGCATGGTGATAGAGTACGCAGGCGGCATAAAGTCCCAGAACGATGAACGCCAAAAAGAGACGGTGTTCCATACCGAAGGTGGCGAATCCGCTTCCGTATTCGGTTTGGTCCCTGAGGAAGGTCCAAAAAGTGACGTGTGACATAAAACGGCTCCTTGACAGTAATTATGGGCACCTCTAAAAACTCGGTCAGTTTTTAGAGGCGCCTCCGCATTTGCTTGTCTAAAGACTGTGCAAATGCATTTTTAAGCGGTAAATCTCTAAAAACTGAAGTTTTTAGAGATTCCCTTATGTTGTCAATCGATTATTATTTCATACCCTTCGATGGGAGTATCGTAGCCTTTAACGGTTATCTCCCTTTTCCCGCCGAATCTGAATTTATCCTTTACGAGGAGCCATGTATCACGGTGTAAGAGTATGCCGCCCACAGTGGCGTTGCTTTCCATGCGCTGGGCCATGTTTACCGCCGAGCCGATGACCGTGTATTCAATCCGGGTTTTGGTGCCCAGGTTGCCCACAATAACCCGGCCGGTGTTTATCCCGATTCGGACTTTAAGATCGATATGTACCAGCGGCGCCCATTTTTCCCGGAGTTCCTTTATTTTTTTTTGCATGGCAATGGCGGCGTTAACACTACGTTCGGCGTGATCGTTTAAATCTATTGGGTCGCCGAAAAAGGCGAGAATCCCGTCACCCATGAATTTATCCACCGTACCGCCGTGTTCAAACAATATAGCCGCCATGGATTCAAGGTAGTCGCTTAAAAAGCCGTGGACCACCGCAGCTTCCTTGTCGGAACTCCATTTGGTAAAGCTGGAAATATCAGAAAAAAGAATGGTCAGTTCCTTATAGGTCGGCGCCAGTTCTGTTTTTCCTTCCGCAATGATACGTTGGGCCAGAGAATGGGGAAAATACCGTTCCAGGGCATTTTTTAACAGGGACTGTTGCCGGTACCGGGTAATCAGC
>BNVD01000097.1 GCA_025997835.1 Spirochaetia bacterium | reverse complement strand
AATAAAATTCCGGGTTCCGCTGGATTACATCTTCCAAAGTGGCGCCAGGCACCAAAGACGGCCCTTCGGGATGAACCCCCATCCAAAGTTCAGCCCAAGGCTCAGAAGCGGCGTTGTCCCGACCCAGCAGTTGGGGTATCCACCGGGGCGACCCCCAATCGTAGTGTTTTACCGTGTTTTCCAGCTTGAGAAGATGCTTTAACGCACCGTCCCTCCAGAAAAGGCTTGATGTGTTTTCGTTTTCCAGAACTTCGTCAATCCGGGTAATCAGGTCCAGGGTAAGCCGTTCCGCTTCATCAAGGTCCGAAGAAGCGACCCCGGCCCCCTCGTTTTGCGCCTTTTGGGCCTCGTCACAGAGGAGAAACCCTGTAACCACCGCCAGTTTGAGGGGATCCTGAAGGCCGGTCTTTTTTCGGGTATTTTCGATTTTGATGCGATAATGATTCAGGAGGCTTTCAAGATAGGCGGAATCCTCATCGGCGGCAATGGAAAAAGATGTCCCCAATATATCAATACGGAGGTCGCTTTTCGGCACACCATCTCCTTAAAAAATATCGAGTTCCGCCGCAGGCTCATCATCGCCGGAGGGGTCCGCTTCATCCCGGGATACATCCAGGGATTCTTCCAACAGTACCTCCGCCGGTTCAGCCCCGTCTTCTGAATCGTCAAAGATGACGGCTTCATCAGCTTCCTCTTCCGCAGGAGCGTAGACCGGACTATCGGAACTTGTTCCAGCGTCAATGGCGGGCGAAAGTTCCTCCGCAGAAGGGGCAACTTCAACGGCAGAAATTCCGCTCAGGGCCGGTTTTTCCAGGCTCCCCCCGGATCTCACCGAGGACAAGCTACCCTCTATGGCTTCTTCAAACTGATTGAGCCGGTTAAGGGCAGAGACAATCCCCTCTTCAATACGGCCCTGATCCTCTTTGAAGCGCTGGATCAACACCTCAAGCTCGTCAATCCGTTTCTGGTAACTTTCCAGTTTACCCTTTAAGAAAGTGTTTTCATCGGTAACCCGGTTGACGATTTCAATTGTCCGGGCGACCTTTGTTTCCAGCAGCTTGATCTGCTCAAGGGTGACCATACTACGCGCCCCGTGAAGTAGCGGCAACGCCGCCTGCTGACGAGCCGAGCGCCGCTTTAGCCTGGGCAACCACGGCCTTAAACGCTATGGCGTCTTCTACCGCCAGGAACGCCAAAGCCTTCCGGTTAATGGTAACCCCTGCCTTGGCAAGGCCATCCACGAGCCGGGAATAGCTTAAACCCTCATCCCGGCAGGCCGCGTTGATCCTGATAATCCAGATCCGCCTGAAATCGGCTTTCCGGTCCCTCCGGTCACGATAGGCGTAAAACAGGCCCTTGGTAACTGCGTCTTTGGCAACCTTATAGTTCGAATGGCGGCGGCCCCAATAGCCTTTCGCCTGCTTTAGTATCTTCTTGCGATGGTCCTTTCTTCTGGTACCGTCTACCGCTCTTGACATGACATAACTCCTCTTTTGTACGGCAGCGGACCTTTGATCCACCGCTGCACAGTCAATCGAAGCGAAACGAAGTTTCGCATAGCTCCTATAAATATAAAACCCTGCGGAAGGGCAGGGGAACGAGCCTACCCGTAGGGTAAAAGCCGCTTCTTGATGACCGAAACGTTGTCGCTGGATAAAATTCCCGCGTGGCGAAGGTTCCGTTTCCGCTTACTGGACTTCTTGGTAAGAATATGGCGAAGGTTCTGTTTCTTGTACTTAACCTTGCCGCTTCCGGTAAAGGAATAGCGCTTGGCGGCGCTTTTTTTGGTCTTCATCTTTGGCATACATACACCTCTATTTCCTGGATTTGGGGCTTAAAACCATGGACATGAACCGGCCTTCCATAACCGGTGGTTTATCCATCACATATTCCCCTTCAATACGCTTCAACACATCATCAAGAACAACGCGCCCCAATTCAGTATGGGCAAGCTCCCGGCCCCGAAAACGGACCGTCACCTTGACCTTGTTTCCTTCGGACAGAAATTCCTTGACATGCTTCGACTTAAAATCAAGATCGTGGTCATCGATCTTGGGTTGCATCCGTATTTCCTTTAGTTTGAGCAGTTTCTGCTTTTTCTTGGAATCCCGGACCTTTTTCTCGTTTTCGAACTTGTACTTCCCGTAGTCCATAATCTTGACTACCGGCGGCGCCGCCTGGGGAGCTACTTCCACCAGATCGACCCCCTGTTCCCGGGCTAACGCCAGGGCATCTGCGGTACTCAGTACCTGCTGTTCCCCATCGTCCCGGATAAGACGGACTTCCCGCACCCGAATCTGTTCATTTATCCTTAAATCCTTATCCGCCAACTGACCTCCTCGCCGGTTACGAAACCGCAGGGCTCCGGCTCAACGGGGATGAACCGGATACTCTAAAAGGAACTATATCAGATATGGAGCAAGAATGTCTAGTGGCAAAACTTGTTTCGTATAATTATGGCCCCCCCTTATTTCTCATCTACCCGACTTCTTCTCGAAATGTGAAAACACCATTGTGAACGTTGCCTCGGCATCCATGCCGACAAAGAATGCAAGCATTCTTTGAACTCAACCTATGCGGCCCTCCATGGCCGCCCAGGGCCGGGCGCCGTTTCTCACCTATCAGACTTCTTCTCAAAGTGCGAGAAAACCATTGTGAAAGTCGCCCGGCCCTGGCTCACCGAGCGCAACGCCGTCATGAAGCCGAACATCTTGGCCATGGGGGCCTGGGCTTTTACCTCGTCCGCCGCAACTTTCGAGTCCATGCTCATCACTTGGCCGCCCCGCTGGGTGACCAGGCTTATCACTTCGCCGACGAATTCCTTGGGGGATACCAAGTCCACCGCCATGATGGGTTCCAGCAGTATGGGCTCCGCGGTGCGGCAGGCTTCGTCGGCGCCCAGGCTGGCGCAGGCTTCGTAGGCGAATTCGGTGCCGGTCAGTTCGGAGTATTTGAGGTCCGTTAGGGTGATCCCCACGTCGATACAGGGGTAGCCCAGGACAATGCCGGAGGCGAAAGCGCCGGTAATGCCGCGCTCTACCGCGTCGTAGATGGCTTCGGGGACGGCCTTGTTTCGGGCGGCACAGGTGTAGCGGTTCCCGGAGCCGCGGGGCAGGGGTTCCACCTTGAGGGTGAGGGTTGCGGTGTTTTCCTTACCGGCCAGTACCTTGGAGAAGGTTTCGGTATGCTCCACGATCTTGCTGACCGATTCACGGTAGGTGACCTGGGGGTTACCAACCTTGGCGCCCACGTTGTACTCCTTGAGGATGCGGGTTTTAAGGACATCCAGGTGGAGTTCCCCCATGCCGGAGATGATGAGCTGGCCGGTCTCGTCGTTTTCGCGGGTGGTAAAGGTGGGGTCCTCTTTGGCAAGGAGGGCCAGAATTTCTTTAAGTTTTTCCTGTTCCGACATGGTTTTGGGTTCGATGGATACCGAAATCACCGGTTCGGGGAACTGCATCGTTTCCAGTACCACAGGCCAGCCTTCGCTCCCCACGGTGTCCCCGGTTTGGGCCAGCTTCATGCCGATTACCACGCCGATGTCCCCGGCGGATAGCTCGTCCAGGGGCTCAGACTTGTTGGAGTGCATGCGCAGTATCCGGTTGGCCCGCTCCCGCTTCTTCTTGCCCACATTGTAAATCACCGCGCCGGGTTTGATGGCGCCGGAGTACATCCGCACATAACAGAGGCTCCCCGCCTCCCGGTCGTTCTGGATTTTGAAGACCAGCCCTAACGGGGTACCGGCGGGATCGCAGGGAACCGCCACATCCTCTTCTTTTTTAAGGTTATGCCCCAACGCCGGGGCCACTTCATCAGGCGCGGGGAGGTAATCCACCACCGCGTCTATCAGGGGCTGCACCCCCATGTTCCGCCGGGACGCCCCGGCAAGCATGGGCAGGAGGTCCCGGTTCAGCACCGCTTTTCGCAGTTCCTGCCGTATAAGCTCCGGGGGGATGGCCTCCCCGGAGAGGTACAAGTCGGTGATGGCCTCCGAGGTATTGGAAAGGAGATCGATGAGCTTATCCCGCCATTCTGCCGCCAATGCCGCCCGTTCCGGCGCGATGGGGCTGTACATCATGGCTTCCCCATCGTTGGAGGAATCCCAGCGAATCTCCCGCATATCGATTAAATCAATTACCCCCTCAAAGCCGCTCTCTTTGCCGATGGGGATCTGGAGGGCGGCGGTAATAGCGCCAAGTTTGGCCTGTACATCCTCCAGCACCTGAAAAAAATCCGCCCCTACCCGGTCCATCTTGTTCACGTACCCGATGCAGGGCACCTTATACCGCTCCGCCTGATGCCACACCGTCTCGGTCTGGGGCTCCACCCCCCGCACGGCATCGAAAATCGCCACCGCCCCGTCCAGCACCCGCAGGGACCGCTCCACCTCGGCGGTAAAATCCACGTGGCCGGGGGTGTCGATGATGTTGATCTGATATGGCGTCCCGCCTTCAGCCCGCTTCCAATACGTGGTGGTGGCGGCGCTCTGGATGGTGATACCCCGCTCCTGCTCCTGCTCCATCCAGTCCATGATGGCTTCGCCGTCGTCAACTTCCCCTATGCGGTGGCTTTTACCGGTGTAGTAGAGGATACGCTCGGTGGTGGTGGTCTTTCCGGCGTCGATGTGGGCCATGATACCGATATTTCGCATTGATTTTAGCATATTCAAGATCGTCCTATTTCTTTCCCTTTGACTATAGCATAAGGATAGTATCGTTTATAGTACGGGACATTTTGCTTGCATATATCAAAAAACTATGCCATACTACGATTTCGGGGGCTGGCTCTAAACAGCCCCCCGGTACATCTTTTAACGGGGGCTGAATTCAGGACCATGAAATCACGTAATTCCTTGTACAGTAACGAATTACCCCCCCCCCGATAGATTTAGTAGGATATAACTATTCCCTGAACACGCCCTTTTTCTCATTTCCCCGCCCTCATACGCGGTATGGAGCCGCTCCGCATACCCGCGCCGCCGTAAAAAAGCCGGGGCTTCCGGTTCATGCCATTACCAGAGACGTGTGGCCGCCGCTTGGCCAATACAGGCGGCATGGGCAAACCGTACCCGGACTCAAAAAAATACCGTTATGGGAGTATGTACGCGAAACCCCAGGACCGCTCCGGCGCAAATGCCGGAGAGTCTCTTAACAAGGTGATACCCGTATTCGTACGGCTGCACATATACATTTGACGGTGGGAAAGACCACAAGGAGACAACATGAAAAAGACTTTGAAAACGGGGCATGGACCAGGTATGGGCATTGCCGCATTGCTGACGGCGGCGGTGTTCATCTTTGCGGGATGCGACCCAGAGGCAGGGAACGGCGGCGGCGGCTCAGAAGGCCCAAGCCCAGACCCGGTCCCAACCGGTCCCCTCCAGACATGGACGGCGGTAAGCGACAGCACGTTCGGCAGCAGCGTCAACATGATCAACGGCATTGCCTACGGCGGCGATAAATTCGTCGCGGGCGGGACGAGCGGCAAGATGGCGTATTCGTCTGACGGCACAAGCTGGACGGCGGTAAACGACAGCACGTTCGGCAGCAGCAGCTTCGGCAACATGATCAGCGGCATCGCCTACGGCGGCGGTAAATTCGTCGCGGTCGGCTACGGCCAGATGGCGCATTCGTCTGACGGCACAAGCTGGACGGCGGTAAGCGACAGCACCTTCGGCTACGGCATCTCCATCCGCGGCATCGCCTACGGCGGCGGTAAATTCGTCGCGGTCGGGGGCAGCGGCATGGCGGCGTATTCGTCTGACGGCATAACCTGGACGGCGGTAAGCGACAGCACCTTCGGCTTCGGCAACGAGATCCGCGGCATCGCCTACGGCGGCGGTAAATTCGTCGCGGTCGGCGGCGGCGGCAGGATGGCGTATTCGTCTGACGGCATAACCTGGACGGCGGTAGGCAACAGCACGTTCGACACCGACACCGACACCGACACCACCATCAACGGCATCGCCTACGGCGGCGGTAAATTCGTCGCGGTCGGCGGCGGCGGCAGGATGGCGTATTCGTCTGACGGCATAAGCTGGACGGCGGTAAGCGACAGTAAATTCGGCGGCTACGACCACATCAACGGCATCGCCTACGGCGGCGGTAAATTCGTCGCGGTCGGGGGCAGCGGCAAGATGGCGTATTCGTCTGACGGCATAAGCTGGACGGCAGTAGGCGACAGCCAATTCAGCACCACCTCCATCCTCGGCATCGCCTACGGCGGCGGCAAATTCGTCGCGGTCGGGGCCAACGGCAAGATTGCGTATTCCGGCGCAGTGGAATAACAAACGGGACTGCTGTTAGGCAGTGCAGATTTTGAGCGGGAGAGGAACGGCCCTTGGGGGCTGTAACCCCTCCTGTGCTGGGATTTGAGGATAAGGAGAAAAAAGATATGCAAAATAAAGTCTATTTTAAAACACATGAAATAAACAGTGTCCAAGAAGCAATGAATATCTTTTCAAGCGATGGAAAATGTCGCCATATTGCAGACACTTCTAATACATTATCGGATTCTTATGTTTTTAGAGGACAAAAGAATAAACGATATAAATTAGTGCCATCAGTATTAAGGGAAGATGAGTGGGAAAATATTTATAAACTTGCCAATGATGCTTGTTCAGTTACTAACCATGATTGGGAAATAACTCAAATTTCAGTTGAATATAATATCATTAAGCGGTTTTACAATCTTGCAGATAAAACCGGTCTTGATATTCCTCAAGTGCCTCTGTTGCGTAATTCTATTGATAGCGAAATAGATACGTTTATGGGGAGTCTGTCGCTTCCTACACAGCCAAAAGAATGGCTGCCGGACGAATTGTATGAGATTGCCGGATTAGCACAGCATTACGGTTTGCCAACACGTTTGTTAGATTGGACATACGACTACAAAGTTGCTTTGTACTTTGCTGTTTCAGGTATT
Organism: Spirochaetia bacterium; assembly: GCA_025997835.1. Lineage (GTDB taxonomy): Bacteria > Spirochaetota > Spirochaetia > Treponematales > Breznakiellaceae > BNVD01. Next base: position 1,355 of record BNVD01000097.1, on the reverse strand, counting down.
TATAACAATAAAGATAGAAGAGCAGATTGTGTACTTTGGGCATTAAATCAAGGCTCTTTTAACCTTGTAAACTCTGAAAAGTATTTATGTCCGTTGAGGTTTTTTAGACCGTCATATCACAACAATAAATTTCTATCCGCTCAAAAAGGATTATTTTCAACATGGAAAATACCAGAAACCGGAGATTTATCTTCCTTAAAGGAAAGTAATGGTCGAAAAGCTGAACCCATTAATCGATGTCCACTGGATGAGTTGATCATAGATTTTGTTGATAGATATATTAAAGACGGCAAAATTAACCCCGATGATTTTGAAAAAAATAAAATACTATATCAGTTTATAATACCGGCAAAATTAAAGAATGATATTTTAACTGAACTAGGCAGAAACGGATATTCAGAAGAATATTTGTTTCCTGGATTTCAAAATGTAGTATCGAAACTTAAAAGTCAAGGCAGATTACCCGAAATTCAGGATGAGCTAGAAATTATGCTTTAATCGCTTTTTAGGAACGCAAGGGTGCCAGGCACAACATCATAAACATAAGATAAAAGAAGTGAAAATGAGCTATTCTGAACAGGGGGCCTGCGGAGTTTGCAGGGTAAAAATCGCCTTGAAGGCCGATTTTTTTTATCAAACTGCACGAAGTGCAACAAACTCCCAGGACCGCTCCGGCGTAAATGCCGGCGAGTCTCTTAACAAGGTGATACCCGTATTCGTACGGCTGCACATATATATTTGACGGTGGGAAAGACCACAAGGAGACAACATGAAAAAGACTTTGAAAACGGGGCATGGACTAGTACCTTGTAACAAGTCAACAACCACCACCAAAGGTGGTGGCTTGAATGGTGGCCCCTACAAGGGGCCTTAAACCCTTCATTATTTTATCGTTTTCCATTTATTCCCAATCTCCTGCTTGGAAAAATTTCCACTTTGTCTGCTTACGTGAATTCATTGCTTAATATCCACCTCCTCCATCTTTCATGCTTTTCTTACGGCATAGCCATCAGTACATAACCACCGCCATAGGCGGTGGGTTTTTAAGTTTTACTAAAAGAACAGGAAGAAATTTTTACCGCAAAGTCGAAGAAGTCGAAAAAGTAAAAATCCGGTAACAAATTCTTATCTTTACTCTTCCTTCTTCGTCTTTGCGGTTGCTTTTATTATCTCCTCGTATCAACTCTTTAGTAGTTACAAGGTACTAGCAGCCTGTCGCACTTTCCCGGGGGATCGCCACACACCGACAAAATATGGTAAAAAGGGGGTATGGGAATACGATTTGTGGAGATAGATCGGGAGACGCCGATGCTGATACCGGTAGATTTACGGGAATGGATACCGGAAAACCACCT
>BNVD01000096.1 GCA_025997835.1 Spirochaetia bacterium | reverse complement strand
GATGTCCAGTCCAGCTTGTCGGTGTTCACGTCATCGACGGTGGTATTGAGCAGCTCCGTTACCCCCTTCGCAATCGTCCGGCTTGCGTATTCAAACCGCAGCGGCACGATGACCAGGTACATCTCGTTGAGGGTGTCGTTCGCGTTCAGCGCCATGACGAACGTCTGGCCCGTGGCTTTCGCCGTAACGGTTACTTTCGTGCTTACGCTCAGGTCCGCTACGTCCGTATTCTCGTTCTCCCAGTGTATCCCCAGCGTTGGGTTCACCAGGTTCAGCTCGCCCACCGTCGGCAACGGGGTAGGCGGAGGAGTAGACGGCGCCGCCCCCGTGTACGTAATCGGCACATTCAGGGTCAGGGTTTTCCCCGTGAAGGTCCCCAGTACGGTTACCAGGCACTCCGCCGTAAGGTGCTGGCCGTCGCTGTCCGCCCAGATCGTAGTCGCCGTGAGCGTTGTCTGTCCGGCGGTCACGCCCGTTACCTCTACCACCCCGGTTTGCGGATCCACCGTGTAGGTGGCTATGCCCGTGTCGCCGATGCTCCAGCTTACATCCCCCGGCGCCGCCGAAGCGGTTAGCGTACGTTTCTTGAGGCTATTCATGTCAAGAATGAGGGTCATCCCCGGCGGGGTAAGGGTCAGCGGTACCCGGATGGCGCAAGTGGCGGTCTTGCCGTCTTCGCTCGTGGCCCGGATAAGCGCCGTACCGGTGGCCTTCGCCGTTATCGTCAGCAACTCCGAACCGCTGGTGGTGTCCGTCGACAGGTCCACAATGTCCACGCCGTTGACAATCTCCCACTTTACCACGGTATAGGTGGTTCCCGCAGGGGTCAGCTTCGCCTTAATCGGCATGGAAGTGCCCCTGGCTATACTCAGATTGGTCGCCAGATCATCGTTGGGCTTGGTTATTTCTATCTTGTCTACGGCTATCACGCCTACGGTTACCACGATCGTATCCGTCTTGCCATCTGCCGAGGTCGCCGTTAGATATGCCGTTCCCTCCCTGCGCCCGGTTACCATTACGTCAGCCGCATTCGCCGAAGTCGGCAGCGGGTTCCAAAGCCCATTGTTCAGCAGCACCGCCGGATCGGCATCGTCACTGATGCTCCAGGTTACCGGACTCCTCATGTCTCCGCTCAACACCCGCGCGCTGATGTACTTCTCCATCCCACGGGCCGGTATGGCCAGCCGTCTATACTGGTCTAGCTCCGCCCCTTCTATCACTATCCCCATTTCCGGCACCTGCAGCACGCTGATAAGGCACGTCGCCGTATAATAGCCCCCCTTCCCGTCGGAAACCTGGGCGTATACCTTCGCCTCCCCCAACCCGGTGGGGACGACCGTCCCGATAGGGACGGTACCTTCAGTTGCGCCCCGCACCGTTGCCACCGACGGGTTGCTCGACGCCCAGTAGACCGTACGGAGCGTCGCGTCCGTAGGCGACACCACAGCGATCAGGGTCTCAGAGTCCTGTCCGTTGAACACCAGGATGCTCGTATCCCCCATATAACGTATCCCCGTGGCGGGTTTGTCCCTCCCCATCGCCGGCGGCTGCACCACAATGGGATTCTCCCCGGGCAGCGGAATGCTCGACATAAACGCCGTCGAGCACCCCGCAAACACAAACGCCATGAGCATCGCCACTGAAACCGCGGCCAGGGTCAAATTTCGCTTTAATATCGTCATATTATACACTCCGCTAGTCTACACGAGTATCGGCTAAATACATCCGATTACTTATAATATAGGCGACCGGTACGGTAAAAACAAGAATTTCCCGCGGTCGTGCCAGATGATTTCCATTTCTTTGATACGCCCCCGGCGGCAATCAGATACATCTTCAAGGTTCCTGACTACCAAATCTTCATAAACGGTCATATAAGCTCCTTCACCCGTTCAGTATAGCCGGTCCGATCCCAAACGGTGCCTGGCACCTACACCTAAAAAAAGCCCGCCCCCATACCGGAGGCGGGCTTCCCCTGCGATCTTCTCTATCTTCCTCCCCTTACCAGCGTCACTGTAGCGCCATCAGCCTACTGTTTCTTCCAAATGGACAGAAAGAGAACTGCTGGGCAAATCCTTTTACGCCTATTCATCCCCTGGTAATGGATAATCCCCAAACCCCACATATTCGGAAATTCCCGGGACATATCCCATGTAATATTCATACAAGGACCCTGCGCCCACAGGAAGTTTGAGCGTTTTTTTAGTACCATCGGACCAAATAAGACCATGCACCGGTCCTCCCGGGGGCACCCGGATACTGTCAGCCATTTCGTCATGGAGAGCCTTCAGACGAGAACCGTCGGTATAGAGGGGGGATGCCTCAATTTTGCTCAAAAAGTCATTTATCTTCGTCTGCTCTAGCGTAAACGCATCTAACCGGTCTTGCTCGGCGTTCATCCAGACAATACGATTTGTACCTAGAGAAGGCGGCCAGTACCGGTTGATAACGAGATTGTTAACTCCTAAATTTATGCTACCATCGCCATAGCCAACCTCCAGGTCAATAGTTTCCGCTGAATCGTTATCTGGGTTAACATCATCATCAGAATAGGGCAGAGGGTTCGGCAGCTTCTTCCAGTTTGCACGGGCCTCTTCCACCTTCACATCAATCCAGCTCTCAGTCGCCCCGGCAGGCGCGTTAGCCCATCCTAGGGAGATGCTGTACACGGACTCGCTCCGAACATAACCTTCGTACCTTGTGATTGCAACGACCGGATAGGTGAAGCCGGGGTTGATGGTGAAGGATGCGTTGACCCCGGGATACCCGTCAAGCGCCGCCGTCACCGTCGCCGGGTTCCGCCCGAAATTAACGCCCGGCTTAATGGTTACGGCAGCAGCCGGAGCCACCGAATCCCCGGTATAACCGCCGTCGAACACCACCGCATCCGCGGGGCCGTTGATGCTCCAGCGCACCTGAGTCCCGGCGGGCGCATCGCTAATGGCCGCCGTCAGGCTGAGGGGATTGGTGTCCTTCCACCACCAGATGGCCTCGCCATTATGGTCCTGGTTGTCCCCGTCCCATGCGATTTTGATGGAGGGGATATTGACCTCACAGTACCCCCGTGCTCCCCGGACCACAACCCACACAGTTGCTGCCCCGGTGCGGAGGGCCGTTACATGCCCGCTCTGGTCTACCGCCACCACGGTGGGGTTATCCGAATACCAGAGCGGCGTAAGCAGCGCCGGGTCGAAGGACAGGTCATAGGCGGGGTCGATTGTATAGTTCAGATCAGGCTTGAGACCGGTCAGGCCGGTGGTGCTTTCGCCCGGACTCATCGTCATGCCGGCGGGAATCACCGTGAGGGTCCGGTTTACAACATTTACGCTGCACTTGACGCGCATATGGTCATCCACCGACGCGGTAACCAGTACCGGCACACTGCCGGTCGATTTGATCCCCGTTACCTTCCCGTCCTGGTCCACCGTCACAAAGCCGGGGAACGGCGACACCCAGACCGTATCCGCCGGCAAGACCAGTCCGGTCATTTCGGGTAGGGTGGTTAGGTCGCTGGTCTCGTCGACAAACAGCGTTAGCGGCATCGCCAACGGCACGGTTACCTCACAGTCGACCGTAACGCCGTTATATGCCGCATGGATGGTGGTCGTCCCCACCCCGTTTCCCGTTACCTTCCCATCGCTGTCAACCCCGGCAATACTATCGTCGTCACTGGTCCAAACGATCTTGCTCTTGTTCGCGTCCGCCACCGTGGTGTAGAGCGTTTTATCAGACTTTACCGGACTGGTCAGCTCGACCTCTACGGCGTTCTCTTCGAGCCGTATGGGTACGTCTATCCGGTACATGGTCACCGGGCCCCCGACGGAGTCCTCTACCAGCAGGAAGGTCGTCCCTGCGGATACGGCGCTTACCGTTACCGTTGTTCCCGTGTCGGTATTAAGACTGGCTATGCCGGGATCGTCGTTGTTCCACTTGCTTCCCGCAGGCTGGTTCAGCACTTCGCTGGTGGGCGCGGGGGGTGTCGTCTGTTTGACTCCCAGGTACCCCGCCGGGTACTGGATAGGGGCATTCAGAGTGACCGTTTGGCCCACAAACGTGTCCAGTACCCGCACAACGCACTGGGCCGTAAGCGGGACGCCCTCATCGCCATTATAAACGGTCGTTACCGTAATCGTCGTCGTTCCGGCGGCAAGCCCCTCAACCGTCAGCTCCCCGGTGGCAGCGTCCACAACGTATGTGGCAACCGTGGGGTTGCTGTTGGCCCAGATCGCCTGTCCCACCGCGATCGACGCGGTAAGCGTTCTGGTCTTAAACCGGGGTTCGTCCAGGAACAGGGTGAGCGCCGCAGGACTGAGCGTCAGCGGTACCGTTACCATACAGCTTGCGGTCTGCCGCCCGTCTTTGGTGACGGCGGTTATCACCGTCTTGCCGGCGGTCAGCGCCGTTACCCGGCCTTCGGTGTCCACCGTCGCGACACTGGTATTGCTTGATGTCCAGTCCAGCTTGTCGGTGTTCACGTCATCGACGGTGGTATTGAGCAGCTCCGTTACCCCCTTCGCAATCGTCCGGCTTGCGTATTCAAACCGCAGCGGCACGATGACCAGGTACATCTCGTAGAGGCTGTTGTCCGCGTTCAGTGCCATGACGAACGTCTGGCCCGTGGCTTTCGCCGTAACGGTTACGTTCGTGCTTACGCTCAGGTCCGCTACGTCCGTATTCTCGTTTTCCCAGTGTATTCCCAGCGGCGGGTTCACCAGGGTAATCTCGCCCACCGTCGGCGACGGGGTAGGCGGAGGATTAGCCGGCGCCGTCCCCGTGTACGTAATCGGCACATTCAGGGTCAGGGTTTTCCCCGCGAAGGTCGTCAGTACGGTTACCAGGCACTCCGCCGTAAGGTGTTGGCCGTCGCTGTCCGCCCAGATCGTACTCGCCCGTAACGTTGTCTGTCCGGCGGTCACGCCCGTTACCTCTACCACCCCGGTTTGCGGATCCACCGTGTAGGTGGCTATGCCCGCGTTGCTGATGCTCCAGCTTACATCCCCCGGCGCCGCCGAAGCGGTTAGCGTACGCTTCTTGAAGCTATCCGTATCAAGAATGAGCGTCATCCCCGGCGGGGTAAGGGTCAGCGGTACCCGGATGATGCACGTGGCGGTCTTGCCGTCTTCGCTCGTGGCCCGGATAAGCGCCGTACCGGCGGTCTTCGCCGTTATCGTCACCAGCTCCGAACCGCTGGTGGTGTCCGTCGACAGGTCCACAATGTCCGTGCCGCTGGCAACCGCCCACTTTACCACGGTATAGGTCGTGTTATTCGGGGTCAGCTTCGCCATAACCGGTAGGGAAGTGCCCTTGGCTATACTCAGATTGGTCACCAGATCCCCGTTGGGCTTGGTTATTTCTATCGTGTCTACCGCTATCGCGCTTACGGTTACCATGATCGTATCGGTCTTGCCCTCTGCCGAAGTCGCCGTTAGATATGCCGTTCCCGCCTTGCGCCCGGTTATCGTTACGTCAGCCGCATTCGCCGAAGTCGGCAGCGGATCCCAAAGCCCATTGTTCAGCAACACCACCGGATCGGCAGCGTCACTGATGCTCCAGGTTACATCCCCGGTCCCGTGCAGCACCCGCGCGCTGATGTACTTCTCCACCATAGGGGCTGGTATGGCTAACCGTTTATACTGGTCTATCTCCGCCCCTTCTATCACTATCCCCACCTCCGGCACCTTCAAAACCTTGATAAGGCACGTCGCCGTATAATAGTCCCCCTTCCCGTCCGAAACCTGGGCATATATCTTCGCCTCCCCCACTCCGTGGGGGACGACCGTCCCGAAAGGGATGTCGCCGGTAGTTGCGCCCCGTACCGTCGCCACCAATGGGTTGCTCGATGCCCAGTAGACCGTACGGAGCGTCGCATCCGCAGGCGACACCACGGCAGTCAGGGTCTCAATGTCCTGCCCGTTGAACACCAGGATGCTCGTATCCTCCATGTAGTGTACTCCCGTGGCGGGTATTGCCTTCCCATCCTGCGGCGGCTGCACCAAAATGGTATCCTCCCCGGGCAGCGGAATGACCGACATAAGCGCCGCCGGGCACCCCGCAAACGCAAACGCCATGAGCATCGCCGCCAAAACAGCAGCCAGGGTCAAATTTCGTCTTACTACCGTCATACTATACACTCCATTAGTCTACGCGAGTATCGGCTAAATACATCCGATTACTTATACTATAGGCGGCCGGTACGTCAAAAACAAGAATTTCCCAATGAAAAGGCGAACCTCACAGACTCCTGCTTTTCTGTCTTTTTCTTACTGCCCGTCTGGCCCGGTGGTTAAAAAATTCGGAATTGCCGGCGGGGGAAGCAGCTTCCAGGCGCCGCCGCGAATTCCGTTGGACGGGACTTGCCGCTCCATAAGCAGACTGTTCAGGGCGCGGATAGCGGCAGAGTCCACCTGAGCGCCAAGGACGGACCGGCTATCGGGCTGGGATAAGGACAGGGCGTAGAAGAAAGCTTCCCCCAGCGCAGCGGCGGACGGTACCGCCTTATCGGGCTTGATGCCCTTGCCGTGCCAGGTTTGCAAGTATTCATCGTAGAATTTCAGGGCGGTAATGCTGGCAAGACCTTCCGAAGGGGTATCCATGTAGTATTGACCGACGCCTTTGCCGTAGGTTTTTTCGCCAACAATATAGGTTTCGGGACGGTGGTTTTTTACGGCAAACAACAGGATTTCCGCCGCACTGGCCGAATTGGCATCCGCAAGGAATATCCAGTGTATGCCCTCTCCCAACCCGCCGGGAGATGCCTTCGCGTAATACCAGTCAACAACCGCCGCCTCACCGTCCCAATAATGATCTTCAAACTGAATATAGATGCCCTGAGCAACCAGTTCGTCAATAACGCCAAAACACTGCCCCACCTCACCACCGGGGTTTCCCCGGAGATCGATAATGCCTACCGGGGGACTCCTTTCGTTGACGCGGGCAAGTGTGGCCCGCAATTCGTTGATGGTGCTGCTTTTTTTATTTACGGCATATTCATCATATCCCGATTTGCCCGAAAATCCGGTAATCTGAATAACCGGAATGGCATCAATGTAGTCCAGATAGACCGTCGGCGGCAGCATCGTCTGTTTTGTTATCGGCGGTACGGTTATAGTCGTACCCCCGCCGGAAGGGTTATTCCGGTAAAGCGTTAAGGCAATCGTGCTGCTCTGGGCCGCTGCCTGGTACTGGAGTATCAGGTCGTTACCCTTCAGCGGCAGTGCGGTAAGGTCAACCCCATTTATCTCGATAATACGGTCGCCCGCTTCGATCAGCCCCGACTTCTCCGCAGGACTGCCAATCCATACCCGGCTCACACACAGTTCGTCCGGATTTTCCGCGTTATTCGCCGAATAAACCACCAACGACATACCGACTAATTGCTGCTCGTCACCGGAGCTTTCCAACTGCGCATTAACGAGCACCGCATCGGTTGGGGGCCAGTACCGTGTCCAGCGATCACTCACATCGGCATACATGGCCAGCACATCACCATAGGGTATGTTTTTGCCCCGGCCCTGATACCCCGAATAGGGCCGTAACTCATTGTTGGCATAGAGATAGTGATACCGCAGAAGTGCGTAATTATAACTCAGTTCGTCAACAAGCGGGGGAACATCGCCCAGTGCCGACGGGTCTTCCTCCGTATCGGTGGGGACCGGACAACTTGCCAGCATCAGAACGGAAACCAAAAGCCCAAAAATAACGGTATTTTGAATGTTTTTCATACTTTAAGTATAGTATAGTTTTTTCTATTTTAATACACCGCGAAGGGGACAATCTCCGTAATTTCTACCCGGAACCGGGCCGACACTGTCCATTGTCCTGCTTCTATATAATAGCGGGGAAATTCCGCCAGAGCGATAAACCCGCGGGCCTCTTTGGGCCGGTTCCGCTCCCCCTGCCGCAGCATGGCCCGAATCCCCGTCCGGGCCGCATCCTCCAGGGCGGCGCTTTTCATCTCTATCCAGTTTGATGATTCCGCCGTATCCGCTGCCAGCGGCGCGTGTCCCATAGCCTGAAGGTTCCGCACCCCCCCGGCCCGCCACATCCCCACCCGCCGCTTCTGGCTTGCGGAAAGCCGGTAATCGGCCCACACCGAGAACCAGTTGTCCTGAAGTTTCGCATCGGTAACCTTCAGTCCCGGATCCCCAAACTCAACTGTCCCCTGCCGCTCAAGCTCAAAATTCTCAGGCAGTCTCCGTTCCCGCTCCCCCACTTCGTACGTAAAAGACCACCCGTAGATCATGGCGGAAAAAAACAGCGCCGCCTCCTCCAACACCCGCCGGTGAGCGGTCGCCGTATCCAGCGGATAGGCCGTCCCCTCCGCCAGCGCATAGACCGGCTCCATATCAACCTGTACCCGCCCCCGCAATACCTCCTGC
>BNVD01000095.1 GCA_025997835.1 Spirochaetia bacterium | reverse complement strand
ACTTGCCACCGCCGTTTGAGCGGGTCTGGGGTCAAGTGGTTCCAGAACCGGTCCGCCCAGCTCATTATCGTAATAGGAGGCCGGGGTAAAAGAAGGAGCCGGCAACGGCGGTTCCGAAGCGGCCGCCGAGGTCAACGGTGAGGGCCCCGGCAACTGCCGCGGCAGTATTACTGTCGGGCACAACAAACCGTGGGCACGTTTCGCCAGCCGCATTGATCCAAAGCCCCCGGATAAGGGGGGCGGTCAGTACATGATCCGTAAAACTCATACCTGGTACCTTCCTTCCTGTAGTTTTTTTAGTATCCCCGGAACCGATGCTTCCGGGTGTTTCATATCCAAATCTTTTCCCGCCAGGGTGTACGCGGCAAGCCGCTTTTGCAGTGGAAGCATGGCCAGGGGATTGTCCGGGGAAAAAAGAGCGAATCTGCTGTCAACCGAGGCCAGCCGTTCATGGGCGATGAGCGCCCAGGTGGTGCCCAGCAGATGCCGGAAATCATCCTGCAATATTTCGGGGCAGTTGAATGACTGCCGGGAACTGTTGATGTCCACCCCGGAAATTTCCATAAACCCCCGTTCCGCGCAGAGACGCTGCACCCGGCGGAGCTGTTCAAGGGTATTCCGGGGAGGCATATAGGTAACGGCCCGGTATCCCAGACGGGAAAGTTCATCGAACAGTTCTTCTATATAATCATCCTCAAACTTTTCCGCCTTTTTATCACCCGTGGGCGATTCGGTAATATCCCCCAGATACGCATACGCCGGTATTGCACCGATGGAATCCGCAAAGGCGGTGACGGTTTGTGCGTCGACACATTCCCTGTCGCCGGGCTGGATAAAGATACGGCTTAGGAAACCGGACTTGAGTACCCCCAAAAGATCGTAGAGATAGTGCGGGTTTTCCGGATCGGAAAGAGAGCGGGCAACGTTTGCCGGGGGGGTAACGCCAAAGTGCAGGGCGAGTTTTTCGTTAAGCGCCGGCCCCTTCCCGTATGCTGCGATGAGCTTTTCCGCCGCCGCCGCCAGCAGGTGCCGCTCGGTTACCTCCCCATCATGATTGTACATTGATGCAGGGCAATCGATTATATCATGCTGAAAATCAATTTCGCTTAGCCCCGCCTCATGGAGAAGCACATTGGCGGAGCAGGCCATCTTTTGGGTTCTTGCAAGCCGTTCCCGTCTGATGGGGGCGAGAAACTCCCGTACCTTGGGAAGGGCAGAAGAGGGGAGACCCTGGACGGTCATATAGGCAAGGCCTATGGAATCGGGGTTGTTGAGTTTCCGCTCCGCAAAGGGGCCCGGTTTCCCGTTAGCCCCGGCCTTAAAACTTGCCCGGACTTCAAACCCGGTACAGCCGCCGATACCGAGGATGGCACAGGCGGCGATCATCTCCTCCGCAGCGCCCGCAGAATCGTGATCCACCGACCCCGCCGCCAGCAGCCCCGCCTCCTGTGCCTTGAGGGCAGCCATGCTGGGCGTATAGGGGCTGAAACTGTACACCGTGTGGATGTGATTGTTCACCTCCCCGCCCGAAACCGGCGCGCTCGCGGGCTTTTCCCTGTTTGCAAGTGCCTTGAGCCGTTCCTGCGGTTCCAGACGCGGATCGTTAATGATACTGCGATAGTCTGTCATGATTTTTCTACCACCCCGGAACGGTACCGTTCCACTTCCCAATTGTTGATAAAGTCTATCTTGTCCCGCGTCATAAAGCGCGGACCGCCAAAACTTTCCGAATAGGCCGCGACTTTTGCGGTATCGGCAAAAAGCTCAAGCGCCAGTAACGCGGTTTTTTCCGAGGAGCCTATGCCGAAAATCCCCCTGCCCTGGACCGCCGCGATCTTCGGCGGCCGCCCTGTCGCGGCAAGGTGATGGTTCCACGCGTCACGAACCTGCTCCCCCAGCGGCCTGCCGTCCGTAATTGCGATAAAAAGGGGGTTACTGCCGGAATAGACGATGTGGTCCGGGGTAAAGGCGGACGAAGCGGGCGCAAAACCGGCGGCATCTGCGGTAAGGCGGGCGAATTCGGCGTTCCGCTCAAAAACAACGGTTGAATTTTGCCCGGTACAGGCAGCCAGCGCCTCTGCAATCGCTTCTGAATCTTGATATGTGCCGGTTTTGCCGGAAAAATCAGGTTTTCGCTTTATTTTTTCGCCCAGAACAGAGAGGATTTTCGCGTAAATCGCCTTTATGCCCTCAACAGAACCGGCCCCGGCAAAAATCCCGTGGTTTTGGAGGAAAATAGTGTCCGCCGGTTTCCCGTTATGGGCCAGATAAGCGTCCAATGCCTTTTTTACCGCCTGTGAAAGAGTATACCCCGGATTAGTGATGGGTATCCAGATGCAGCCTTCGCCGAAAAGCTCCCGTGCGGCGGTTTCGCCCTCCTGTGAGCAGGTAAGGCCGTTGACCAGCGCCGGGTGGGTATGCACCACATAGGTAAAGGGCAGTATATCGTGGAGCAGGGTCTCGACGCTGGGGCGTTTGCCATCTTCGCCGGGCAGCTTCGCCGCCATCATGTCCGCCAGTACCGCCGCTTCCCGCTCGTCCGCATCCTGGGGATACGCCGTTTCCCAGATACGGGCCAACTTTGCCCGGTCCATCCTGACAAAGCCTTGAGGCGTAATGTCCCCAAGGCTCGTCCCCGAACCTTTTACAAAGAGGACGCCGCCTTTGGAGGCTCCCTCTTTGAACGAGGTATTACCCCCCCCGGCAATCACATAGTCAGGATTGGCGCCGTAAAACCGGGATATATCGACAAGTTCCTGTAAACTCATGGCAGATGGTATCTCCCCCTCTTGCGCTTTTCCGCATATCGATACGTAATCATAACAGTTTCGTAAGGGAATGACAAGTGATATTTGAATTAAACGAAAGGGAATGAACAATACCCGGAAAGCTTTCGGAAAACGGCGCCGTTACGGTGACCGCGTTGGCCCAAGGCTTGGGTCTATCCGGAGGTGACCATACGGGGGCTATTTTGGTGCGGTTTTTTTACCGGCGAATACCGAGGCCAGACTGGTAAGGGCAACAATGGCGGGGGCTATTGCGCCGAAAGGCTGGGAAAGAAAAAGGCTTACAAGGATAATGACCATTGAAACCATAGCGGTAATAAAGGCCAGATTCATAGCCGATGAATTTGTTTGCGGTAGGCAGGGGCCGATATAGGCTATTTGGGAGACAACTGAAACTTGATTTTCGTTATTGTCCGGCATGACCGACCTGATTCATGGCCGAGCGTAAATCGCCGCCGATACGCCGCCAGTCTTGCCGTAAAGCCTGACCATCCCGCTGTAGTCCGGTAGAAAAATCGGGAATTTCGATAAAAGCGGTTCCCGTTATATCAAACGCAGAGGCAAATCCCTTGAGAAAATGGCATACCTTGGCTGCCGACCCCTTCTTTGCGGCTTTGTTTTTATCACTCATAATTAACCTCTTGATTCTAGGATACTATTATGGGACGGCCCTTTCAACTCCTTATCGAGGCGGGTTACAAACTGAACAGGCGCTGCCCTTATAGACCGGAAACCCCATTTCTATTATTATTGAGTATAGGGGAGATGTTAGCAAAATGAAATTACAATATACCTATGAACCGGATGGGAAATTTTTATTCGGCTGGTTATTGGACTACCCGGAACACCCAACACAGGGGATAGATGTAAAAGACTTGGAAGTTCATCTTGCCGAAATTTACGGCTGGATAAAGGATGGAACCCTGGAAGTTGAAAAGCATCCGGTATTAGAGGTTGCCGGGTGAAACGTAATGACTTATTACAAATTCTGGCGCAACAGGGCGTTGTATTATTTCGACATGGGAGAGGCCATGACATTTACATCAATGAAAAAACGGGAAAGAAAGTGTCTGTCCCCCGGCACAGTGAAATCGGAAACAAAATGGTAAAAATTATCCTGAAAGAATTAGGAAAATCAGTCTAATTCAGCACCTGTCACCCTTGCGCTTACAACATAGAAGATTGCTTGCAGGTCGAAAGTGCAAAAGCAGTCGGTGCAGAATATATAATTACAAGAAATACAGGGGATTTTGTGAATTCGCAAATAAAGGCGATACTGCCGAGTGAGTTCTTGCGGCTATTCATCAGTGGCGAGTAACGCAGGGGCGGCAAAGCGGCGCCAGGCGCAACATCATAAACATAAGAGTCTTTAACCGCAAAGTCGAAGAAGTCGAATAAGTTTTTGGCCATTTTAACCTCGTTTTCCCTTCCCTTTTTCGACTTCTTCGACTTCGCGGTTCAATTTCTTCATCTTCATGTTGCTAAGTTTATGATGTTGCGCCAGGCGCTCCCTTGCGTTCCCATAATCATTAAAGTATTCCTGGGCAACCCTGAAATAAACTCGTTCATTTCATCTTCTGACTTAAAATTTTCATAAGGGACTGATGTCTGACCAGAGACACCTATCGGAACACCGCGCCCACGTCAAACAAAAACACCCGTCTCCACGCCTCCAAACCCTACAGCAAACACGCACCCGCTATGGCATAAAAAACCGGCAGATTTCCCCACCGGTTTATGGGTCGTTCTCTATGTCGCTATTTAGGGCAAAATCGGTGTGTCACCCCTGAGCTCTCATTGGCCTTGCTTTCGCGCTGTTTTTGCGCTACACTGGGGATATGGGTGTTGTTTTAAAATTCAACGAATCCGCGTTTAAGCATGGTATCGGCGAGCATGATATTCGCCATGCCTACCGGAACAAAATTGCCGACCGTCTGGTGAACGAGCTTCCCGAAAAATACGCGCTTATCGGCTTTGACCGGAACTGGAACCCTGTCGAAATCATGTACAACCCGGTTGACGACAATACTATCAACGTATTTCATGCAATGAAGGCTCGCGACAGCTTTATAAAAAGCTTGAGCCTGTAGGAGACGATTATGGCTATAATGAGCGAAGAAGAAGCGGACGCACTGGACGAGTTCGTTACCAACAACGAAATCACCCTTGGCCCGGATGGGTCGGGCTGGCTTTCTCTGCGGGAAGCGCGGCTGACGGGCATGGACGACCTTGCGACGGTCTGGCTGCGCGGCAAAGCGGAGGCCGCCCATACCAGCGTAGGACAAATTATTAACGAGCTTGTCCGCAAAGAGATTGCCGCCCAGTCCGCCTGATTTCCTCATATCCTCCATACCCCTTTTATGCAGTGTGGAGCGGAGTGTCAGTTTAGAAGGTGCCAGGCACTCTTTTCTTTCCACCTTCATGTCCTGCCTTTCGTCCTATTCCCAGCCCCCCGCCGGTTTATGGGTCGTTCTCTGCGTTGCTATTTAGGGTAAAATTGGTGTGCCAGGCGCCTTTCGCGCTTCCTTTTTTTACTCCCAATGGCTTGATTCTTCATAGAGTTTGTTGCGGTATTTATCCATAGGTGAATTACCGGAAGGATGACATCCGCATGAGCATTTATCAATAAGACTTGGATCTAACCGGCATTCTTTTGAACTCGCCGCCTTGTTCATGTGGTGCAGGATGTGTAATAAATAGTGCTCATTCTTTGAAAAATCCCGCCTGACCTGCTTATGGGGCAGATGAAGGGGGTAATCGGGATTATACATCAAATCTCCCAATAACCAAAAAAAATGATCAACCAGTCGCCGCTTAAAATGTAGCGATCTCTTGGGGTGTTTTTTACAAATCTCTTTGTTGTAATGTTCGACATAATTCTTCTCAATTACATCCATTTTATTCGCACAATCATGGACAAAAAACTTTATTATTGAAAATATGGCCTCTCCCATCTCTATAGAACGATATTCGGTCAGCAATTCTGCATATCGTTGGCTAATCATAATTTGATGGGGAATGCGCCACGCGACATAAAGCGTTAAAAGCGTGATAACAAGGGCAAGGACTGTAACGGCAAGGCTAAGCACAGAAAGGTAGTTGGACATTTATTTTCCCCAGGATAGAAATAATAACAAACATTGAACAGAAAAATATCATGAGTATCATAATTAACAGGAAAATTAGCATAAGACAAACTGTTCTAAAAAATTTTCCATCTTTAGAACATTTTTCAAAGAAGGCTACCATATGGGTTAGCGTCACCATAACAATAAGAACCGCTAATACGACCGCGATGATAAATATCAAAAAGGTAAGCATAAATACTAATACATTCACCGTCTTATTTTCTCCTGGCTTTAATATCTCCACAATGGCTGGTTGTAGCCTTCTACTACCTACGGGTGACACTATATCAACGATATGGTATCACCCATCAGGAATCGTTTTTTACCTGTATAACTAATCATTCTTATACTCAGGGAATAAATGCGAGCAATATGGACATACTCGTTCTTTTATTTCCGCTTTAGTTAAGGGATGACCACAAATAGGACAATCCCAACCATAATTCCCACTCTCCTTTAATGCTTCTCTAATTCTATCAAATTGTATGTCTTCATTTCGACATTCAGCATATTGCTGGTCCATCACTTTATCTTGAAGCATACTCATTTCACTTCTCCTCTTTGTCGTCGCCGATTAAAACATAAGCCCATTTTTCCATCATAAAACTCCTATCGTGCTAGATTCGCACCTGTAATATTTACCCGTCCCAATACTGGAACGGGTTTTATGCGCGGGAACTTATGCTCCCACGCTATAATACCTTATGGCAGTATAACTTCGGTAAAGCTGTCAACGCATTTGGTGCCAGGCACCATCCCATGTCGAAACAGGCACCTTTCGCGTTCCCCTCCTGCTGTATCTCTACTCCGCCTCTACCAGCGCCTTGTATGCCGCCGTCCACCCCGACACAGAAGTGTTTTGGTATGTCGTTACCAGCCCACTTGACACTTTAATTTTGAAGTTTGCGGCCGTACCTGTAAAAACAACAGACCCAAGTGTTGGTGGTGTAGAAGATCGTATAATTACTGATGTAAGGCTGCTACAGTTGAACGCCCATCCGTCGATAGAGGTAACGCTGTCGGGGATGGTAAGCGAGGGCAGACTGCTACAGCCAGAGAAGGCACCTTGGCCGATAGAGGTAACGCTGTTGCCGATGGTAACTGAGGTCAGGTCGCTACAGAGAGTAAACGCATAGTCGGCGATAGAGGTAACGCTGTCGGGGATGGTAAGCGAGGTCAGGCCGCTACAGCCATAGAACGCTTGTGTGCCGATTGAGGTAACGCTGTTACCGATGGTAAGCGAGGTCAGGCCGCTACAGTTATAGAACACGTTGTCGGCGATGGAGGTAACGCTGTTGCCGATGGTAAGCGAGGTCAGGCCGCTATAGCCAGTGAATATGGACTTGAAATTAGTAACGACATAATTGGTATTGATAACAACCGAGGTCAAGCCGCTACAGCCATCGAACGCATTGCTACCGATAGAGGTAACGCTGTTGCCGATGGTAACCGAATCCAGACCGCTACAGTTATAGAACGCTAAGTCGCCGATAGCGGTAACGCTGTCGGGGATGGTAAGCGAGGCCAGGCCGCTACAGAACGCGAACGCTTGTCTGCCGATTGAAGTAACGCTGTCGGGGATGGTAACCGAGGTCAGACCGCTACAGGACTCGAACGCAGAGTTGCCGATAGCGGTAACAGGGTTACCATCAATTGTTGATGGAATAGTGAGATTTGTTGAAGCCCCCGTGTATCTGGTAATCGTTATATTACCACCGCTAACCGTGTAAGTATAATTTGAAGGTCCTACCGTAGTAAAGCTGACATTGAAGCTTTTCGCCGTAATCCCATTGCCGCCGCTTACCGTTACCGTGGCGGTATAGGTCCCTGCCTCAAGCCCGGTTTTGGGAACCACCGTAAAGGTACTGGTTCCACCTACCGCGATATTGCCTGGTGATGAACGATTAAAGGAGCCGCTGTCAGCCCCGGAAAGCGTTACCGTTAAGTAGCCGGTCGCCTGATTGCCCGTATTGGTAACGGTTACATTTTTGGAGGTTTGAGCCCCATAACCCACAGATGCCGCCGGAAAAGTATGGGTTCCGGTAAAGTCAATATCTATACTGTACGTACGCGGATTTACCGTAAAACTGACATCAAAGCTCGCCGTAATCCCATTGCCGGCGTTGCTTACTGTTACCGTGGCGGTATAGGTTCTTACCGCAAGCCAGGTAACGGGAGCCACCGTAAAACTACCGGTTCCGCCTACCGCGATGCTGCTTATGGATGATGGTGAACGGGTAAAGGCGTTGTCAGTCCCGGAAACCGCTACCAATAAGGCGCCCGTCGCCTGATCGCCCGTATTGGTAACGGTTACGGTAAGCGGGTCCTGCGTATCGTAACCCGCTACTGCCGCCGGGAAGGTGTGGGGTTCGGTTTGGCTCAGGCTGATGCTGTACGTACGCGGATTTACCGTAAAGCTGACATCAAAGCTCGCCGTAATTCCATTGCCGGCGTTGCGTACCGTTACCGTAGCGGTATAGGTTCCTGCCGCAAGGGCGGTCCTGGGAACTACCGTAAAATTACCGGTTCCGC
>BNVD01000094.1 GCA_025997835.1 Spirochaetia bacterium | reverse complement strand
GGACGATTATGCCTTTAATCACACCGGCTTCCTGAGCAAGCCGTACATTCTGGACGAGGGCCTGGTACAGGCCATCGTATTGACCGGGGCTGTATACATTGCTATACCGCGTTATGCCTTGCTTTACCGTATCGCTTGCCGAATCCTGATAGTACCCTTGGACTATTGCGTTGTCTTTGGAAAATGCGGCAAGACCCAGGTCGCCGTGGGCCACGGCTACCACGCCTATTGTGACATTCGCCGGGACTTTTGGGCTTTGGGTGAGGGTCCACCCGAAGTTACCCGCAGGAGAGAGGCCGATAGGTATCCCCTGCCAGTTAATTAACCCGCTGTCGGGAAGGATAAGCGGCGGCGCCGCCTTGTACCACTCACTTTTTTGCCGGTCTTCCCCGGCGTAGACACCGGGGATTACATTGAGTATCTGGAAACGATCGGTTACATGCTCAGTGTCCTGGGCTTCAATTCCGCCGGGGCCCTGCATGTTCGACTGCCCAAAGGCGATGTAAATATGAAAATTCGGGTCCGCATTGGGGAACCTGGTGTCGATAGCGGGAATGTCCGCGCTGTTGTTACCGGCGGATCTGGCACGGGCGTTACACGCTGAAAACAGCAGTACCCCAATCAATAAAAACCCGGTTATAAATGTTGTCAAAGGCTTCGTCATTTTTCACTCCTTAATTCGTGATCAAGACGGCCTGCCCCACGGGCAAGCATGGTCTATGATTATATCTCAAAAACCGACTGGAATACCAGCTGTGTACTTTCCACATCAATCACACGAACCGTTAACCGGCGCAGGCTGTCTGTTCCGGTAATGGAGCAGAGTACCAGAGTATTTACACCAAGCTCATGTCCGATTGAGGCCGCCGATTCAGCACTTACTGCATCTAACAGCAAAAATTGTCTCTCAGCTGTTATACGGTTGCTGTTTTGCCGGTCAATTATGGGAAACCGGGGATTATTTGCTAAACTTGAAGCTAATTCGTCAACAACAAAATCCGCAAGCTGCTTTTCGGAATATGAAACGTTTATTACCGAGAGTATTGATGTATCGGACACGGATGCTGTCAATTTCGATACAAGCTGCTGTATGGCCGCCGTAACACCGCCATCGGTACTGTTGTACTTTTCTTCGGCAATGAAGGTTGATTGCATACGGGCCAATTCGGTTCTTGCCTGAGGATTACCGGTGGCGCCATACAAACTGCTCATTAACGCAATGGCGTTGTTCAAATCGCCTAAAACCTCAGTCATAATCGCGGCGTTATAACCGGCGGCAAATTCACCGGAGTCTGCATATATTTTTTGATACCCTGTCAGGGCTTGCCGGTAACTTTTGTTTTTTACCAGGGACAACACTTCTTTCATCTGATCTTTTACTGTTTTGTCATTGGATGTTTCTTTGGTAAGCCTTCTTTTTTCAATTACCGGATATGGAACAACATCCTGGTAAAAGTTTTCTAACTGTGATTTAATTATCTCCGCTGCCAAATCGTACGGTGATGTCAGATAATGCGGATTGCTGCTATAGTCGGTCGATCTTGCCTCTGCTCCTTTCGTACCATAGCCTATAATACTCCGGTCTCCGGCGTTTAAGAGCTGGTACGTAAACTCGACGGTTACCGTTCGTGAATATGTGGTAACATTTTCGGTTTTTCCGTCTTTGCCGTTACGGGTTGATGTACCGGTGTCATCAATAACCCTAATGGTATTTAGTGTTCCGGCTAAGAGTGCATCAACATAATTTACAAGGGGTTCGCCCTGTCGTTCCAGATTATCAATCTCTGCGCTTGTTACAACCTTAAATTTGCCGGTTTGAATGAGGCTTTCGTACAATAAACGGTCCAATTCGTCCGCAGTTTGTTTCGCCAATCTGCCACTACGTGTGGCGTCGGAATACAGCTTCGCCGATCTGCCAACGCGTGCGGCGCCGGAATGCGAATTCGCCGATCTGTAAACGTGTCTGGCATCGGAATACGAAACCGGAATAAGGCCTATCCGGTTGATCCCGCTTACGTCCATTGCCGGTGGCCGGATCACTGTAACCGGTATTGCCGTTGCGCAGGAAAAGAATCCAAAAGTGCAACACAAAACCAGCCAACAGCGAAAAATTTTCATTACGGAAAAGCCTTATTCACCGCTTCCCACAGGCCGTTGATGTAGGCAATACCCAGGGCGCGGTCATACAGTCCGTAGCCGGGCCGGGCTGCCTCGTCCCAGATCATTCTGCCGTGGTCGGGCCGTACATAACCGGTAAAACCAATGTCATGATAGGCTTTTATAATCTCGTAGAGGTCAAGGCTGCCGTTACAGGAAAGGTGCGCGGACTCGTAGAAGCATCCAGGCTTTTCCCGTTTGATGTTCCGCACGTGGGTAAAGTGTATTCTGCCGCCGTCCCTGCCGCCGCCAAAACGGCGGATCATGGCAGGAATATCATTGTCCGGGTTTGCGCCCAAACAGCCGGTACAGAGGGTTAGGCCGTTATAGGGACTGTCAACCATGCCGAGGATACGGTCTATGTCCGCGGCGTTACGGACGATGCGGGGCAGACCGAAAATACCCCAGGGGGGATCATCGGGGTGTATGGCCATCTTTATATCACATTCCTTACACACCGGGATGATCCGTTCCAGAAAATACTTGAGGTTCGCCGCCAGTGCATCTTCGCTTACATCCTTATAGGCGGCAAAGAGCTCCGTAAGCCGGCTCATCCGTTCCGGTTCCCAGCCGGGAAGGGAATACCCCCGCGCCTCAGACTTGATGGTTTCCGCGATACGCAGGGGATCGATCACGTTGATCTTTTCCTGTTCATACGCCAGAGCGGTTGAACCGTCGGGCAGTACTTTGGCAAGATCACTGCGGGTCCAATCAAAGACGGGCATAAAGTTATAGCAGATAACCTTAACCCCGTACTCACTCAAGTGCCGGATGGTGGTTTTGTAGTTTTCGATATATTGATCCCGGTTGCCTCTGCCGGTCTTGATGTCGTCGTGTATGTTCACACTTTCGATCAGCTCAAGCTCAAGCCCCGCATCGTTAACCTCTTTTTTCAGCGCCGCTATTTTCGCCTTGGGCCACACTTCCCCCACGGGAACATCCGCCGCCGTTGCCGCAACACCGGAAACCCCCGGTATCTGCCGTATCTGCTTAAGGGTCACACTGTCGTCATGAGCCCCAAACCACCGAAATATCATCTTCATTGCAATGCTCCTGATATACAAGTCTTTATAGATAAAATTTTATCGGTATGTTTCAGGAATGTCAAGGGGCCCGTCAGCAATTCTCAATTTGCATTACGGGCATATATGGGCGGTGTAGCGGACGACCCGCTGCCCGCCCGGACGAACAACAACGTTGCTGGAACCAGGCGCTTTTTCCCGCTGAGGGATTCGTTTTACCGGCTAAGCCGCTTTAAGGTTTTCTGTAGGTTGTCGTATGTTCGGGCATCAGGCCGTCCGCCACCCCACCCACCGTTGTAGGTTTTTGAATTGCCTACTTTAAGATGGGGAAGATACGGGTGGGGCATTTCCGGTGGTTAAATTGGGAATCGCTGATGTGGGCAACGGGCCGTATCAGCGTCACTCGTATATACCCGCTCATGTGATTTCCTATTTTTTCAGAAACGCCAAAACACTCTCACGAAATTCCCGGTAGTAGGGCTTTTCCATCATCATTGCGTGGGCGCCGCCGGGGATGACTTTCAGCCGCCCCTGGGCCAAAGTAGCCAGCGCCTCTTCTGCCAGGGCCACCGAAACGTAATCGTCTTTATCACCCAAAATGAGCAGCGTTGGGGCCTGGATGTCTGCGGTGGGGATCAGCCGTTCCGTGGGCGCAACCAGAAGGTCCCGCCGGCCGCCGTTGGGGCTTCCCGCACCATCGTAGAGCCAGCAGTTGGCAAGATAGGTATTTGCTACCGCCGGTTCGATGATCGTGTAATTGATGGAACCGTCGGCGTTTTTTTGAAAATCGTCCGCCGCGTGGGCCCAGTCATTGGCATGGTAGGCGTCGGTAACGGTTATATCCGCAAGGCCCGCCACGATGGGGGCGTACAGGACCAGCTTGTCCACCAGTTCGGGGTACTTGGCGGCAAAGCGTCCGCCGGTAACGGTTCCCCAGCTCCAGCCCAGAACATTCAGTTTTGCGGTGTTTGATGTTTCCAGAATGACGTTGGCCGCCGCCGCAATATCTTCAGCCGCATAGTCCGAGTTGGGGGCAAAGCCGTCCGCCACCTTTGCGGAACTGCCGTATCCCGCAATATCCAGGAGCCATACCGCATAGCCGTTGTTGGCGAAGTACCGTACCAGACTGTAATCAGCATAGTTCACGTCAAATTCATGGGATGAATAGGTCAGGCCATGAACCAAAAGCAAGGGGATTTTTGCCCCGCCATCGGCAGTTTGATACCGGGCCAGATGAAGCTTGACCCCGTTCCGTTCCAGAGGAAACACCTGTGAGATGACCTCCGCCGCAAACCCGGCTGTTTCCTGCTCCGCCTGCGGTCCCTGCTGCCGGTTACAACCTGTCAACCCGGCGCCTACCGTCAACGCCAGTGCCAATATGATTAACAACCCGCTCTTTACCATTTTCATAGAAACCTCCCAATTGATAGTGATGGACATATCATACCGTGAACACGGCGTGTTTGTACAGGCGGTATGGTCCCGCCCTTATTGCATTTTATAAAAATCACATCAGGTCGATTCCCGTTTGACTAAAAAGCAAGTTATGGCATACTATCTGCAAGGAGGTTGAAATGAAACGATATGTACTGTTTTTAGGCGTCTTGGTTTTTATACCGATGTTCGGCGCGCTTGTTATTGGATGCCCATCGGCGACTGGTGGCGGGGGCGATGATCCGCCGCCACCCGCTCTTATCGCCGGCTTATATGCCGACACGGACCTGACAACGGCACTAGACCTTTCGGCGCAAACGGAGGATACGCTTCTCGCCAAGGCCCTTGCGTGGCTGGACGCCAATGCGGACGGCAGAGCTGACACCGCCTACACCATCATCCTGCCGGCAGGCAGAACGCAAAGCCCGGCAAAGACGCTCGACGGCGCCACCTTCAAAGACGGCGCGAAGCTGACCCTTAAGGGCGTTGACTCAAGCTCCACCATCACACTTACGGGTACGGGCAGTCTTTTTACTATTGCCGCATCATCAAACATTACGCTTGTGCTTGATGAAAACGTAACGCTTAAAGGTGTTCCCAATAACAACGCCCCGCTTATCATGGTAAACAGTGGCGATGTACTCGAAATGAAAGGGAACGCGAAAATTACTGGTAACGCCAGCACCGCCCGTGCCGGCGGCGTATCAGTCAGCGATGGCACCTTCAATATGAGCGGCAACGCCAGTATCAGCGATAATGCGAGCAGTTACGGCATGGCGGGTGTTGGCGGCGTATCTGTCGGCGGTACCTTCAACATGAGCGGTAATGCCAGTATCAGCTACAATACCGCCACCGGTACGAACGGTTCCGGCGGTGTAGTCAGCAGCGGTAGCTTCACCATGCGGGATAACGCCAGCATCAACTACAATACCGCCATCGGTATGAACGGTTCCGGCGGCGTATTATTCGGCGGCGGTAGCTTCACCATGCGGGATAACGCCAGCATCAACTACAATATCGCCACCGCTGTCGGCGGTGGTGTACGTATTACGAGTGGCATATTTACGATGCAGGACAATGCCGGCATCAGCATGAATACCGCATCTAACGCCGGCGGCGGCGTGGATATCCGTGGAAACGGCGTCTTCAACATGAACGGCAGCGCCAGTATCAGCGGGAATACCGTCAGCAGCGGAATGGGCGGTGGTGTGGTTATCCTTGAAAACGGCACCTTTACTAAAACGGGCGCCAGTGTTATTTACGGTGATACGGACGGTGTGCATAACTCAGGTGATACCGAAAACACCCTTATCGGCAGCACATCCGGTCGCGGGCATGCGGTGTATTTGAACACCGGTGGTGGTAAATACCGCGACAGCACCGCAGGCGCGGGGGTAACCATGTCCTGGAACGGTACGACGGCGGTCGGGTTCGAGAACTAGGAGCCTGTTGCACTTGTAGGTTTTTTGCGCTTGATGCCGCAAAAAACCTGCTATTAACGGGCTCCTGCAGAAACTTCGTTTCTGAGCGGAGTTTGCAGGGTAAAAACGCCATAAATGGCGTTTTTCTTTATTAAAATGCACAAAGTGCAACAAACTCCTAGCAGGGGATTGATTGCGGGGGTTCGGAAGGATCCCCGCAGACAGTCCAGCAGTTTGTTGCGCTTTGCGCATTTTAACCCTCCAAAATCGGCTTTCAAGCCGATTTTTACTTTGCAAACTGCGTAAGCAGCCCGTTAATCGTGATTTTTTTGCGGCCTCAAGCGCAAAAAAATCACAAGTGCAACAGGCTGCTAGGGAAACGCAAAGGCGCCAGACTATCTTTAGCTAAAAATCTATTAGCGGTTTATAAAAAAAGTATAGGCATTTATAATACCAAATGAAATGAATGAATATATAGAAACTAGTGTGCAGTCTAAGACAGATGACATAACAAGAATTTTTAACCGCAAAGTCAAATCGAACCTTCGGTTCGCAGTCAAATAAGGAAGGAAAAAGATGCTGATTTGTGATAGATTCTTACTTTTTCGACTGCGAACCTTTGGTTCGATTTGACTTTGCGGTTTATACTCTTTATTATGCCTTCTGTATTTGACAGAACACTAGTATGATTGCACCAATGACAAGCAAATCGCATAACTATCCAACGAGGATCGAAATCAATTTTCAAAATAAAACAGGATGGATTGTATTGGATAAAATAAGAACGGTAGATAAGAAAATTGGTGAGTTAGATAAAGGTAAAGCAACTGAAATAAAAAATAGTATTATGGAAATGCTGGTAAAATAATTGGGGAATAAAAAGGCGTTCCAAACCGCCAGAACACCTATACCGGGAAAAACCAATTTACCCCTTGCAATTCCCCCGTATCCGCATAATACTGATACCAAGGCCCATGCCTTAAAACACTAACAAGGAGCAGATATGTCTAATTTACCCGCCATTGACAATACCGCCTTTTTCAAACTGAGTTACGGACTTTTCATCCTAACCGCCAAGGACGGCGATAAGGATAACGGCTGTATCATCAACACCGTTACCCAGATAACGGATACGCCTAAACGTATTTCCGTTGCGGTAAACAAGAACAACTTTACCCACGACATGATGCTCAAAACCGGTACGTTTAATGTTTCTGTGTTAGGTACCGAAACGCCCTTTTCTGTCTTTCAACAGTTCGGTTTTCAGAGCGGCCGCACGGTAGACAAGTTTGCCGGAGCGCAGGAAAAAAAGCGCAGCGCCAACGGCATCGTATACGAGAGCCGCTATGCCAACAGTTTTATTTCCGGCAGCATAATCGGCAGCACAGACTACGGCACCCACACCTTGTTCATTGCCGATGTCACCGAAGCGGCGGTGTTGAACGCCGTGCCGTCATTAACCTACCAGTACTATTTCGATCACATTAAACCCAAGCCGCAGGCAACGCCGGAAAAAAAGAAAGGGTATGTGTGTAAAATCTGCGGCTACGTCTACGAAGGGGATGAACTCCCGCCGGACTTTATCTGCCCGCTGTGCAAACACGGCGCGGCGGATTTTGAGAAACTGTAACAAAAGGCCCAGTTGCTGCCGGGCCTTTTGTGAACCTGAATGCCCGCCCTAATGCTCCGCAATCTCCGACAGCGGAATCGGTTTGGGCGCTTCGTTCTCACCCTCAACCTTTGAAAGCTCCTCCATCAATTCCCGGCCCCGTTTGGAAAGCTTCGCGGGGATCTGCACCATCAGTTTGATATAGAGGTTTCCCCGGCGGCCCATGATCGGAACGCCCTCCTCCCGGATGCGAAGCATCTTGCCGCTCTGGATACCGGCGGGGATTTTTACCTTGATGGTTTTGCCGTCCAGGGTGTTTACCTGAATCTCTGCCCCAAGACTGGCCTGGGTTACGGAGATGGGCACCGCGCAGTAGAGGTCCTGATCCTGGCGTTCAAAGTGTTCGTGGGGTTTGACCCGGATAAACACGTAGAGGTCCCCCGGCGGCCCTCCTGAGGGACCGGCATCGCCCTGGCGGGGGATTACTACCCGCTTCCCGTTTTCTACCCCTGCGGGGATGGTCACCATGATCTTCTGGCGTTTTTTCTGGGTGCCGGTGCCGCCGCAGTCCTTACACGGCTGTTCGATGATGTACCCTTCGCCGCCGCAGGTGTGGCAGGTGGAGGCTACCGAGAAGAAGCCCTGGCTGTGGCGTACCTGCCCGGAGCCCTGACAGGCGGGGCAGACCTTCTTCCCCGAACCGTTGGCCGCACCGGAGCCTTTACAGGTGGGGCAGGGCTCGTTCCGGGAATATTGAATCTCAACTTTGGTTCCGAATACGGCGTCCTTAAAAGGAATCTCGATGTCATAGCGCAGATTGGCGCCCTGCCGGACGCCGCTGTGGCCTCCGGCAGACCGCCGGTTTCCTCC
>BNVD01000093.1 GCA_025997835.1 Spirochaetia bacterium | reverse complement strand
TTACACAGGATTTCCGGTACACCACATCCAAATATTCCCGCTGCTTTTCGGGCGTTTTGGCAATTTCATCCTGCAAGCCTTTTACATAGTTCTTGATGGATGTGAGCGGCGTGCGGAGGTCATGGGAAATACCGGCGAGCATTTCTTTCCTGTTCGCCTCATATATTTCGTTTTTTTGTATATTTGCTTTAAGCCGGCGCTGCATTTCGTTGAAAGCACCGCAGACCTTTTCCAGTTCTTCAACGCCCCCGGAGGGAATATCCTCGTCCAGGTTTCCTTCCTGTATGCGCTGTGCCCCTTCGCTGAGGTTATCAAGGGGAATCACAATGTTTTTCACCATCCGGTTTGCCAAAAAAAGACTGACCAGGATGACAATAAAAATGGCCGCCGCAATAAGCAGGATGCCGCCGGTTATGATGACCGCGATAGAACCCGCTCCCATTTCCTCATCATGCTTCTTTTCTTTTATCCCCGCCGCACTGAATACAAGGGGCGGCGATAGTGTTTCCACACTGTGTCGCAAAAATTTTCTTTCATCTTTGTACACCCAAAGCGTCCCGGGGCGGGGCTCTGCGGGGGACAGAACAACCGGACCGGCGTATTTTGCGATACGGGATTTTTCTTTACCGGTTAAGCTGGAAAACAAAACCCGGCCGTTCTGCGCCGCCTCAAGGTGATACCCTTTGGCGGCGGTTTTGTCCAACAGTTCCCGTTGGGCGTCGGAATTTTCCAGCAGCAAAACCGGATCGGCGTTATCAATAAGACTCTGAATTTCAAAAAGCGGTGCAGTCACGGTACGAATTTCATCATCCGTATCTTTGAGAAAGGTATCTTCCATCTCGTCCGCAATGCTGAATAATATGAGGAACGCGGCGAGCGGGGCAACTGCCATCAATACATTTGAATAAAACAACCGCTTTTTTATCGTCATAAGAACGGCCTCCTGGGGTATCTTAACACGGTAAGTATATCATATATTTCTAAACAAGTGCTAAACAATTTCTAAACAAATCCAAGGTAAAAATAAACTTTTTATTAAATCGAATATTTTACCCAAAAACACAGCTCTTTTTCTTGACACCGGAAAAAAATATAACTACATTAAACCATATTTATGCTAAAGATGAACCGGCGCCGCGCTATAATCCTGATGTTCCTTGTGCTTGGACAGACGCTTCGGGCACAGTCCGTTTCGCTTGACAGCCTGGTCAGTCAGGAGAGTGCGGCGGTATTGAAGCGGGGAGAAAACATTACCCGGTTTCAGGCTAAAAACCTTTCCGCCGCCCTTATCCCGCAGGATCGGTACATACAAGATTTGACAAACCGGAAAATCGGGGAACTGAACCCCAGCTTTTTTGTGGAAATCCTGTCTGCCTATCGCAAGCCTTCCGCCGGGGCGTGGACAGCGGGGGAACGGGCCGATATCTTCAACCAAACGCTGGCCCTCAGCAGCCTGGCGGAACTTCAGTATTATTCAATAAGCAGGGGGCGGATGCATACCTTTTTCGAAACTTCTACGGTGGTCAGCGGGCCGGACGGCAAAACGCCCCGGCCTGACCCCGGCTATACGGAACCTCCTGGTGAACTGACCATCTATGCCCGGCAAAAAGATATGACCTTCGGTGATAATGTATACCGCTACGATTACTATGCACTGCCGGATTCCCTCATCTATGTGCAGGAAAACCTTACCGATATGAAATACGGCATAGTCACGGCGATTGGAAAAAACAAACTCTGTTCGGTTATCGCTATCTATGACGCCGGAGAATACCTGTTGATGTATGTGGCGTCTATGGCTAAAGTTTCGTCCCTCCCCGGTATGAATAACCGGATAGGCGGTTCTTTTACCAACCGGGCGCAAGCAATCCTTACCTGGTTTTCCGGCAGGGTGGACAGGGTATTTACCCCAACCGAATAAATTGTTTATAATTTTGACTGTTTCTAAACAAGTTGATGGGGAAAGATAAATTCTTTATAAAATAGTTTGAATGTCAGGGAAAAACTATTTACAAGATATTTTTATTTTAGTATGTTCAATGTATCATTATTTAGGAGGTAGATTATGAAAAAATCTACATTGTTGGTCGTTTGTGTTTTCTTGGCTGTCCTTTCGGTTGGTTCCGTATATGGACAAGGATTTACGGGGCCGGGCGCCGGAACAGCCAATGGGCTGGTTCAAACCGTTACGGTCAGTCAGGCGCGGGGGTTACCAGATAGAACCCTGGTAATATTGACGGGTACCATCGTACAATCAATTGGACGTGAAAAATACACGTTCCGTGATTCTACCGGTGACATTACCGTTGATATTGATCGGGAGCTTTGGACCTTACTCGGTATTTCTGTCAGCGCCACTGACCGTGTGGAAATTGGCGGCAAAATTGATGTTGAAAAACGCCTGGTTGAGATTGATGTAAAATACATCAAGAAATTGTAACTCAGTTTTTCGCAGGATATTATTCACCTTTTATTGGCTTGCCGGTAAAAGGTGAATGATGGAGTACGCCCTAACGGCACATAGCGTATGTTATGTGCCGTTTTGCCGTACCCCATTATTTATCTCCAATTAATAATAATTCAATAGTCCTTTTATATATTCTTTTTATAATATCCGTTTTTATTTCCATTTCATTATAACGCAAGTTTATAGTAAGTTTATTATTTACCGTAATTATTCCAACCGACAATAAGTTTGCCGGAAATGCAGGCCCAATAAATTGTATATCCAAAACTTTTAAATTGGTTAACTTATTAAAATCATGTTTTCCGAGATTTGAAATGCCTATACCTTTATTTTCTGTCCGTTCCCCAATTATGGCTCCCAGTTGTTTTGCTACCGGGATCGAATAATTCCCATAAGTTGCATACATTGCGGCTTCCAAAAAGTCCTTATCTATTTTATTAAAAAAGTTAAGGGCAAGATAACGACTTTTGGGAACTTTTAATTGTCCCTTCAATATTGCTGCTATATCATGTGCGTTTAGAATAAAATTTTTTTTCGAAGCATACTTTATCTTGGCCACAGTTCCAGAAATATAATTTCCCATACAATTATATGGCTCTTCCACCAATTCACTACGAATATTTGCCGCTACTCCAAGACGTATTTTTTCAGTAGGATAATGGCCCGATAATTCAACCATTGCTACAGCAAATGCCGATGTAATTAGCTCATTTACCGTTAAACCATGGTTTTTACCTTTTTGTATTACTTTATTTAAATCAATTTCTTTAATTGACTCCATATACATTTGGGGAATATACTTCTTACGGTATTGTTCAAAAAATGTGTGATAATCATTTTCCGAAAATATTACACGATTTTTTCTCCATTTTTTATTGAGTTTTTGGGCATATAATTTTGTAAAAAAATCTAAATTGTTTTTCGTTTTCAATGTGCTTTTTAGAGGCGGTATTTGCGGGTTTATGTCGATTTTATTATCCAGTGCCAATAAAATATCTTTAGACAAATTCAAATACGCAATTCCATCTCCTATAAAATGATGACCCAATATAATTATCTCCGTTTTATTAGTGTCAAAAATAATACAAAATTTAACTAACGGACCACGCCGAAAATCAAATGGAATACCATCGATTTTTTTATACCAATCCTGCCAATCCGGCATTTCGTTAGAGTTGTAAAATTCGATGCCAATATGGCCGGTATTCGAGACAAACCATGGATTGTTTTCGGCATCTGTTTCTACTGTATAGTTCAATATGGGATGTCTTTTGCAAACATTATTAATTGCTTTTTCAAAATCATTCGTGGAAAATTTCCATTCAATTATTATCCTAAAGCAAAGATTAATATTAGGCGATCCCAAAAGCCAGCGCTCGTTTAACAAGGGAATTTTATTCATTTACCAGATCCTTTTTGAAAGATACTCCATTATACTCTTTTTCCATTGTTTGTCAACATGACTGCTTTTTCGGTAACTTCATCTGTAGGGCTCCTATCTGGGGATACATTTGGAGGGCGGAAACCCCATCACCGACTTGAACTGTCTTGAGAAGTGCAGGACATCCGAGTAGCCGCAGTGTTCGGCGACTTTGTTTACTTTGTATTTACCGCTGCGCAGCATATTTTCCGCGTTTTTGATACGGACCTTTATCTGATACTGATGCAGGGTTGCGCCGGTTTCCTTTTTGAATAACGAGTCCAGGTACACCGCATTTAGTCCCACCATATCGGCCAATTTTTTTATCGGAATATCCTTGTCGTAGTTCATGGCGATGTACCGCTTTGTTTTGGTAACCCGGAAATCCCCGGCGGTAGAATCAATGTCATATACGGTTAATTCAAAAAGACGGTTTAGTATCAATAAAAAAATCCCGTTAACTTTTATAACATACCCCGGTTGTTTATTCCTCCATACGCTTACCAGTTCGTCAAACAGCTGTACCAGTTCTTTTCGTATGCCGATATGGTGGGACTAAATGCGGTGTACCTGGACTCGTTATTCAAAAAGGAAACCGGCGCAACCCTGCATCAGTATCAGATAAAGGTCCGTATCAAAAACGCGGAAAATATGCTGCGCAGCGGTAAATACAAAGTAAACAAAGTCGCCGAACACTGCGGCTACTCGGATGTCCTGCACTTCTCAAGACAGTTCAAGTCGGTGATGGGGTTTCCGCCCTCCAAATGTATCCCCAGATAGGAGCCCTACAGATGAAGTTACCGAAAAAGCAGTCATGTTGACAAACAATGGAAAAAGAGTATAATGGAGTATCTTTCAAAAAGGATCTGGTAAATGAATAAAATTCCCTTGTTAAACGAGCGCTGGCTTTTGGGATCGCCTAATCTTAATCTTTGCTTTAGGATAATAATTGAATGGAAATTTTCCACGAATGATTTTGAAAAAGCAATTAATAATGTTTGCAAAAGACATCCCATATTGAACTATACAGTAGAAACAGATGCCGAAAACAATCCATGGTTTGTCTCGAATACCGGCCATATTGGCATCGAATTTTACAACTCTAACGAAATGCCGGATTGGCAGGATTGGTATAAAAAAATCGATGGTATTCCATTTGATTTTCGGCGTGGTCCGTTAGTTAAATTTTGTATTATTTTTGACACTAATAAAACGGAGATAATTATATTGGGTCATCATTTTATAGGAGATGGAATTGCGTATTTGAATTTGTCTAAAGATATTTTATTGGCACTGGATAATAAAATCGACATAAACCCGCAAATACCGCCTCTAAAAAGCACATTGAAAACGAAAAACAATTTAGATTTTTTTACAAAATTATATGCCCAAAAACTCAATAAAAAATGGAGAAAAAATCGTGTAATATTTTCGGAAAATGATTATCACACATTTTTTGAACAATACCGTAAGAAGTATATTCCCCAAATGTATATGGAGTCAATTAAAGAAATTGATTTAAATAAAGTAATACAAAAAGGTAAAAACCATGGTTTAACGGTAAATGAGCTAATTACATCGGCATTTGCTGTAGCAATGGTTGAATTATCGGGCCATTATCCTACTGAAAAAATACGTCTTGGAGTAGCGGCAAATATTCGTAGTGAATTGGTGGAAGAGCCATATAATTGTATGGGAAATTATATTTCTGGAACTGTGGCCAAGATAAAGTATGCTTCGAAAAAAAATTTTATTCTAAACGCACATGATATAGCAGCAATATTGAAGGGACAATTAAAAGTTCCCAAAAGTCGTTATCTTGCCCTTAACTTTTTTAATAAAATAGATAAGGACTTTTTGGAAGCCGCAATGTATGCAACTTATGGGAATTATTCGATCCCGGTAGCAAAACAACTGGGAGCCATAATTGGGGAACGGACAGAAAATAAAGGTATAGGCATTTCAAATCTCGGAAAACATGATTTTAATAAGTTAACCAATTTAAAAGTTTTGGATATACAATTTATTGGGCCTGCATTTCCGGCAAACTTATTGTCGGTTGGAATAATTACGGTAAATAATAAACTTACTATAAACTTGCGTTATAATGAAATGGAAATAAAAACGGATATTATAAAAAGAATATATAAAAGGACTATTGAATTATTATTAATTGGAGATAAATAATGGGGTACGGCAAAACGGCACATAACATACGCTATGTGCCGTTAGGGCGTACTCCATCATTCACCTTTTACCGGCAAGCCAATAAAAGGTGAATAATATCCTGCGAAAAACTGAGTTACAATTTCTTGATGTATTTTACATCAATCTCAACCAGGCGTTTTTCAACATCAATTTTGCCGCCAATTTCCACACGGTCAGTGGCGCTGACAGAAATACCGAGTAAGGTCCAAAGCTCCCGATCAATATCAACGGTAATGTCACCGGTAGAATCACGGAACGTGTATTTTTCACGTCCAATTGATTGTACGATGGTACCCGTCAATATTACCAGGGTTCTATCTGGTAACCCCCGCGCCTGACTGACCGTAACGGTTTGAACCAGCCCATTGGCTGTTCCGGCGCCCGGCCCCGTAAATCCTTGTCCATATACGGAACCAACCGAAAGGACAGCCAAGAAAACACAAACGACCAACAATGTAGATTTTTTCATAATCTACCTCCTAAATAATGATACATTGAACATACTAAAATAAAAATATCTTGTAAATAGTTTTTCCCTGACATTCAAACTATTTTATAAAGAATTTATCTTTCCCCATCAACTTGTTTAGAAACAGTCAAAATTATAAACAATTTATTCGGTTGGGGTAAATACCCTGTCCACCCTGCCGGAAAACCAGGTAAGGATTGCTTGCGCCCGGTTGGTAAAAGAACCGCCTATCCGGTTATTCATACCGGGGAGGGACGAAACTTTAGCCATAGACGCCACATACATCAACAGGTATTCTCCGGCGTCATAGATAGCGATAACCGAACAGAGTTTGTTTTTTCCAATCGCCGTGACTATGCCGTATTTCATATCGGTAAGGTTTTCCTGCACATAGATGAGGGAATCCGGCAGTGCATAGTAATCGTAGCGGTATACATTATCACCGAAGGTCATATCTTTTTGCCGGGCATAGATGGTCAGTTCACCAGGAGGTTCCGTATAGCCGGGGTCAGGCCGGGGCGTTTTGCCGTCCGGCCCGCTGACCACCGTAGAAGTTTCGAAAAAGGTATGCATCCGCCCCCTGCTTATTGAATAATACTGAAGTTCCGCCAGGCTGCTGAGGGCCAGCGTTTGGTTGAAGATATCGGCCCGTTCCCCCGCTGTCCACGCCCCGGCGGAAGGCTTGCGATAGGCAGACAGGATTTCCACAAAAAAGCTGGGGTTCAGTTCCCCGATTTTCCGGTTTGTCAAATCTTGTATGTACCGATCCTGCGGGATAAGGGCGGCGGAAAGGTTTTTAGCCTGAAACCGGGTAATGTTTTCTCCCCGCTTCAATACCGCCGCACTCTCCTGACTGACCAGGCTGTCAAGCGAAACGGACTGTGCCCGAAGCGTCTGTCCAAGCACAAGGAACATCAGGATTATAGCGCGGCGCCGGTTCATCTTTAGCATAAATATGGTTTAATGTAGTTATATTTTTTTCCGGTGTCAAGAAAAAGAGCTGTGTTTTTGGGTAAAATATTCGATTTAATAAAAAGTTTATTTTTACCTTGGATTTGTTTAGAAATTGTTTAGCACTTGTTTAGAAATATATGATATACTTACCGTGTTAAGATACCCCAGGAGGCCGTTCTTATGACGATAAAAAAGCGGTTGTTTTATTCAAATGTATTGATGGCAGTTGCCCCGCTCGCCGCGTTCCTCATATTATTCAGCATTGCGGACGAGATGGAAGATACCTTTCTCAAAGATACGGATGATGAAATTCGTACCGTGACTGCACCGCTTTTTGAAATTCAGAGTCTTATTGATAACGCCGATCCGGTTTTGCTGCTGGAAAATTCCGACGCCCAACGGGAACTGTTGGACAAAACCGCCGCCAAAGGGTATCACCTTGAGGCGGCGCAGAACGGCCGGGTTTTGTTTTCCAGCTTAACCGGTAAAGAAAAATCCCGTATCGCAAAATACGCCGGTCCGGTTGTTCTGTCCCCCGCAGAGCCCCGCCCCGGGACGCTTTGGGTGTACAAAGATGAAAGAAAATTTTTGCGACACAGTGTGGAAACACTATCGCCGCCCCTTGTATTCAGTGCGGCGGGGATAAAAGAAAAGAAGCATGATGAGGAAATGGGAGCGGGTTCTATCGCGGTCATCATAACCGGCGGCATCCTGCTTATTGCGGCGGCCATTTTTATTGTCATCCTGGTCAGTCTTTTTTTGGCAAACCGGATGGTGAAAAACATTGTGATTCCCCTTGATAACCTCAGCGAAGGGGCACAGCGCATACAGGAAGGAAACCTGGACGAGGATATTCCCTCCGGGGGCGTTGAAGAACTGGAAAAGGTCTGCGGTGCTTTCAACGAAATGCAGCGCCGGCTTAAAGCAAATATACAAAAAAACGAAATATATGAGGCGAACAGGAAAGAAATGCTCGCCGGTATTTCCCATGACCTCCGCACGCCGCTCACATCCATCAAGAACTATGTAAAAGGCTTGCAGGATGAAATTGCCAAAACGCCCGAAAAGCAGCGGGAATATTTGGATGTGGTGTACCGGAAATCCTGTGTAA
>BNVD01000092.1 GCA_025997835.1 Spirochaetia bacterium | reverse complement strand
GAAGCGCGTGCTTCAAGCATCAAAAACGAGATTACCGACAGCGCCGCCGTGATAGAACGCACTCTCGCGGAAGCTATGGACGCGGCACAGACCAAGGCGCAAACCATGGCGGGCGACGAGCTTAAACAGTGGCAGGAGGCCATCGCCGCGGCGGAGGCGCAGGGTTCAAGCATCAAGGACGAGATTACCGACAGCGCATCCGCTATAGAGCGCACCCTCGCGGAAGCTATGGAAGCGGCCCAGACCAAAGCGCAAACCATGGCGGGGGCGGAGCTTGAACAGTGGCAGGAGGCCATCGCCACCCTGGAAGCGCGTGGTTCAAGCATCAAGAACGAGATTACCGACAGCGCATCCGCGATAGAACGCACCCTCGCGGATGCTATGGAAGCGGCCCAGACCAAGGCGCAAACCATGGCGGGCGACGAGCTTAAACAGTGGCAGGAGGCCATCGCCGCCATAGAAGCGCGTGCTTCAGGCATCAAGAACGAGATTACCGACAGCGCCGCCGTGATAGAACGCACCCTCGCGGATGCTATGGAAGCGGCCCAGACCAAAGCGCAAACCATGGCGGGGGCGGAGCTTGAACAGTGGCAAGAGGCCATCGCCGCCATAGAAGCGCGTGCTTCAAGCATCAAGAACGAGATTACCGACAGCGCCGCCGCGATAGAACGCACCCTCGCGGATGCTATGGAAGCGGCACAGACCAAAGCCCAAACCATGGCGGGGGCGGAGCTTGAACAGTGGCAAGAGGCCATCGCCGCCATAGAAGCGCGTGGTTCAAGCATCAAGAACGAGATTACCGACAGCGCCGCCGCTATAGAACGCACCCTCGCGGAAGCTATGGAAGCGGCCCAGACCAAAGCCCAAACCATGGCGGGAGACGAGCTTAAACAGTGGCAGGAGGCTGTTGCTGCCCTAGAAGCGCAGGGTTTAAGCATCAAGAACGAGATTACCGCCAGCGCCGCCGCGATAGAACACACCCTCGCAGAAGCTATGGAAGCGGCCCAGACCAAAGCTCAAACCATGTCGGGGGTGGAGCTTGAACAGTGGCAGGAGGCCATCGCCGCCATAGAAGCGCGTGCTTCAAGCATCAAAAACGATATTGCTAACAGCGCCGCCGCGATAGAACGCACCCTCGCGGATGCTATGGAAACGGCCCAGACCAAGGCGCAAACCATGGCGGGAGACGAGCTTAAAGCGTGGCAGGAGGCCATCACCGCTGCGGAGGCGCAGGGTTTAAGCATCAAGAACGAGATTGCTGACAGCGCCGCCGCTATAGAGCGAACCCTCGCGGAAGCTATGGAAGCGGCCCAGACCAAAGCCCAAACCATGGCGGGAGACGAGCTTAAACAGTGGCAGGAGGCCATCGCCGCTGCGGAAGCGCGTGGTTCAAGCATCAAAAACGATATTGCTAACAGCGCCGCCGCGATAGAACGCACCCTCGCGGATGCTATGGAAACGGCACAGACCAAAGCGCAAACCATGGCGGGGGTGGAGCTTGAACAGTGGCAGGAGGCCATCGCCGCCATAGAAGCGCGTGGTTCAAGCATCAAGAACGAAATTACCGACAGCGCCGCCGCTATAGAACGCACCCTCGCCGAAGCTATGGAAGCGGCCCAGACCAAGGCGCAAACCATGGCGGGAGACGAGCTTAAAGCGTGGCAGGAGGCCATCGCCACCCTGGAAGCGCGTGGTTCAAGCATCAAGAACGAAATTACCGACAGCGCCGCCGCTATAGAGCGAACCCTCGCGGATGCTATGGAAACGGCCCAGACCAAAGCTCAAACCATGGCGGGAGACGAGCTTAAAGCGTGGCAGGAGGCCGTTTCCGCCCTGGAAGCGCAGAGTTCAAGCATCAAGAACGAAATTACCGACAGCGCCGCCGCCATAGAGCGAACCCTCGCGGAAGCTATGGACGCAGCCCAGACCAAAGCGCAAACCATGTCGGGGGCGGAGCTTGAACAGTGGCGGACCACTGCGGAGAAGGCCCTTGAGGACTGGAAGCAGACCCTCTCCGAACAGGACATCAAGGCCCGGCAGTTCCTTGACGATTGGCGCTTTGCCTCTGATGGAAGCCTGGAACAGTGGCAGAAAGCCGCCGCCGGAGAGGAGGCCAAAATCCGGCAGATTCTCGCCGAAGGTCAGGCCGCCGCCGAGGATACCGCCCGTACCATTACCGAGGAGGCCGGCAAACGGGATGCGGCCCTTGCCGCAGAGGCCGCTAGCCGGGACGCCGCCCTTATCGCTCAAATCACCAGCAGGAACGCGGCGTTGGCCGAAGCTGCCGCCGCATTGGAAGAACGGGTCCGCGCCATTCAGGAGCAGATCGCCGGAAGCACCGCGAATATGGAGCAGATTCTCTCCGGTGCGCTGGCAGAAGCAGAGGCCAGGGCCAAAAGTCTCGCGGGGGATGAGCTTGAACACTGGCGGACCACTGCCGAAGAACGCTTTGCCCAGTGGAAGACTGCGGTTACCGAAGAAGAAGCGCGGACCGGGCAGCTTCTGGAAGACTGGAAAGCCGCCGCAGGAGACACCGCCCGCACCATAGCCGAGGAGGCCGCCGCCCTTACCACCCAAGTCACCGGCACGAATACGGCGTTGGCCGAAACCGCCGCCGCGCTGGAAGAACGGGTCCGCACCATTCAGGAGCAGATCGCCGGCAGCGCCGCGAATATGGAGCAGCTTCTCTCCAGTGCGCTGAAAGAGGCGGAGGCCAGGGCCAAAGGCCTCGCGGGAGATGAACT
This sequence comes from Spirochaetia bacterium, assembly GCA_025997835.1. Taxonomy (GTDB): domain Bacteria; phylum Spirochaetota; class Spirochaetia; order Treponematales; family Breznakiellaceae; genus BNVD01. Next base: position 5,913 of record BNVD01000092.1, on the reverse strand, counting down.
TGAACACTGGCGGACTACCGCCGAAGAACGCTTTGCCCGGTGGCAGGCGGCGGTTACCGAGGAAGAAGCGCGGACCGGACAGCTTCTGGAAGACTGGAAAGCCGCCGCCGTGGACACCGCCCGTACCATTACCGACGAGGCAGCCAAACGTGATCAAGCCATTGCCGCGCAGGCCGCCGAGCGGGACGCGGCTATCGCCGTACAGGCGGCAGAGCGGGACGCGGCCCTCACTGCGCAGGCCGCCGAGCGGGACGCGGCCCTCACCGCGCAGGCCGCCGAGCGGGACGCGGCTATCGCCGCACAGGCCGCAGAGCGGGACGCGGCCATCGCGGCACAGGCCGCCGAGCGTTATCAGGCCATCACCGCGCAGGCGGCAGAGCGGGACGCGGCCATTGCCGCACAGGCCGCAGGCCTTGAGGACCGGGTCCGCGTCTTGCGGGAGCAGATCGGCGAAACCGCCGCCCGTATCGAGACCCAACTGGCGGAAGCCCTGAATCAGGCTGAAGAAAAGGCCCGTTCCGCCGCGGACGGGCAATTCAAACTCTGGCAATCATCCGCCGAAGCGGGCTTTGAAAAATGGCAAACCGCCTCAGGCGAAAGCTTTGAAGCATGGCGGCAGGCCGTATCCGAAGGGGATGAGCGGACCCGCCGTGTTCTTGTGGACCTGGACTCTTCCGCCAAGACCATTCAGGAACAGGTTGCCGCCGGGCTTTCGGCTATGGAAACGCGGCTCAAGGCATTCGAGGGGCAGGCCGCCGGGACCCTGGAGGCCCTGGAAACCCGGCTTATCACGGCCACCGGGGACACGGAACAGAAGGTTCTGGAGGCCGCCGAAAAGCGGCTTGAACAGTACCGTGGCGCCCAGGCCCAGCAGTTCCGTAACCTGGACAGTCTGGCGGGGGATATTACCCGGCTGGACGGGGAACTCCGCCGGTATATGCAGGAAACCGAAAACCGGGTCCGGCAGGACTTTTCCACCTTTGAGCGGAGCTCCTTTCAGGAACGGGAAGCCGCCGCCGCCGCCTATGCCGAGTCGGTCAGCGCTCTGCGAAGCGGCCTTTCACAGGTTGAGCAGGATCTGGCGGATATCAAAACCCAGTCTATGGAAAATGTATCCGATAAATTACACCTCTTTGAGGAAGATTTTGTCGCGGACCTCGCCAAACGGGGGGAAACAATCGATCAACAGCTCGGCGAATGGAAAGCGGCGCTCGATGCGGACCTCGCCGCTCTGGGCAAAACCGCCGGTTCCGAGCGGCGGCAGTTGGAACTGGCCTATTCCGAAGACCTGAAACGCACCCTGTCCGGGCAGCAGCAGCAGCTTTCTGCAGAACTGGAACGCATCCAAAGCGACACCGCCGCCTTCGAAGCGGGGATACAAAACCAAATACGGGCGGGGGATCAATCCCTTGAAACCTTCAAAGCCCAGGTTGAAGCCGATTTAGCGCAGGCACGGGATGATGCCGGCGCATCGGTCAAGGCCGAATTGTCCGGCTTCGCCCTTTCCATGTCGGACAACCTCAAACGGGCCGAAAAGGACCTCGCCCTGTCCCTCAAGGAACTGGCCGAACAGGTTAGCGCCAGGGGCGGCGAACTTTCAGGCCTCCAGGAGGCCTCCCGCAAGGAAATCGAGGACTGGCAGACCAGAGCCGCCGCCCAAATGAAAAGCACCGATGCCCTTATGGACGAACTGCGCCGCAAAGCCGGGGAACTGGTTACCGAAAGCGACGAACGCCTCGCCGCCGTCCGCGCCTCCATCGAAGCAGTCCAGGCCGAAGCCGATGCCCACCGGGCACAGGTCTTCTCCCGTGTGGACGGCAATGCCAAACAGTTTGATACGGCGATTGCCGAGGCAAACCGCGAACTTCAGGAATTCATCACCCAGACGAAACTCTTTGAACAGGCCGACACCCTCAAGGCGGAACTGGACCAGCGTATCGCCGCCCTCCGCGCCGACCTGGAACAGCTTGATCAGCGCCGTGCCGAAGCCGCCGAATTGGAAGGTCAGTTTGCCAGGATCAAGCGTCTGGAGGATGAGGTCAACAACAAGATGACCCGTTTCCTCACCGAGCAGCGCCGTCTGGAACTCATGGAAACCGATTTTAACCGTCTGCTGCAAACATCCCAGGCGGTGGAAGAAAAGCTCACCCAGGTGTCCAGCTCCGACGATACCCTTCAGGCCCTGCAGGTCCAGCTCCGCAAGTTCGACGATGCCCTTACCGAGACGGAAGCAAAATATCAGCGTATCGAAACGAAAAACCAAACCCTGGAAGCCACCAATCAGGCGGTGGACCGCAACTTCAAAACCCTTCAGGACACGGAGGCGAAACTCAAGGAGTTTATCGCCGATATGAAAACCCTTTCCAACGAACAGACCGCCCTTCGCGCCTCCATCGACAAGCTCTCCGCCGAAAACGAAACCGTCCAGGCCGCCGCGGACAAGTTCTCCATTTTAGCCGGCGACCTTTCCACCATCGAAGACCGGATCAAAAAAATGAACGCCGCCCGTGAATGGATCGCCAAAGCCGAAACCCGGCTTGAAGACCTGGACAAGGCCATAGGCGACCGGGGAAAGCTCATCGGCACCATTCTCAAAGAAGAGGGCGCCCCCGCCCGTAACCGCAAAGGCGCCCCCGCCGCCGAAACCCGCGAAAGCGTCATCAAACTTTCCCGCATGGGCTGGAAAGTAGAAGAAATCGCCGCCAACCTGAAAATCAGCAAAAGCGAAGTAGAACTCATCCTGGAGCTCAACCCTAAAGGGTAGGAGCCAGGGACTGTGCTATTGACACAATTCCCGGTCTTTAGTATCGTGTGATTGTGAAATATTTCACAGGATGAATGATGGCTATACCTGAACCAGCCAAAGAACGGCTGCTCCATATTATGCGGCTCCTCGAAGAACACGGCGGCCCCATGACCTCTGCCGAAGCGGAGGCCCTTACCGGCTGGTCCAGCTATACCATCCGTAAGGATATTTCCTGGCTTGGGGGTGATTGCGGGGCCGAAACGGTGGGTAAAACCGCCGCCCAAATGGGAAGCAGCGCGGGCTATGCGCCCCAGACCCTCATCCCGGCGATTAAAAAGGCACTGGGGCTCGACCGCCGCCGCCGTTTCTGCGTAGTGGGGCTTGGCCGGCTGGGTTCGGCGTTCCTCAACTTTGAGGTCTTTGACCGTGAGGGCGGGGCGGCCGGGTTATCCCCCTTCACTACGGGTGAATTCGAGCTTATTGCCGGGTTTGATTCCAACGTTAACCGGGTGGAGATACTCAAATCCCCGGTACCATTGTATCCGGCCTATAAAATGCCGGAGGTGATTAGCCGTTTCTCCATTGAGATGGCTATCCTCTGTGTACCAACCGGGGCGGCCCAATCCACGGCGGAAAAACTCGCCGCGGCGGGCATCCGGGGCATCCTCAACTTCGCCCCGGCCGCCTTAAAGCTCCCCCCGGAAGTCACCGTGCGGAACGTCTACGTGGCAGACGAACTGCGCGCCCTGGCGGTGAGGATGCAATAGTAATGAAACGGTGCCTGGCACCTAAATTTGTGATCTTGCAGTTTGCGTGCAAACAAAGGAGTTTTTATGCGTGTATACAACTTTTCCCCCGGACCTTCGGCGCTGCCGCTGCCGGTATTGGAGCGGGCGGCGGCGGAGATGACCGATGCCAACGGAACCGGACAGTCGGTGATGGAGATGAGCCACCGGTCAAAGGACTTTAAGCCCATCATCGAAAAGACCGAAGCCCTGCTCCGGGAACTGATGGGCATCCCCTCAAACTACAAGGTGCTGTTCCTGCAAGGGGGGGCGTCCCTGCAATTTTCCATGATTCCCCTCAATCTTGCCGCCGGGGAAACCGGGTCCCCAAAAAGGCGAATCTCCTTTGTGGATACCGGGGTCTGGGCCAAGAAAGCCGCCGAGGAGGCTTCCAAGTACGCCGAAATATCGATCCGGGCGTCTTCCGCAGACCGGGGCTACACCTACATCCCCGATGCCCCCCACCCGAACCCCGCAGACGCCTATTATCACATCACCTTGAACAACACGATTGTGGGTACCAGGTGGCCGGCCCTCCCCGAAACCGGGGCCGTTTCGTTAGTGGCGGATATTTCGAGCTGCATCCTCTCGGAACCCCTGGACGTGTCCCGGTTCGGCCTGCTCTACGCCGGAGCGCAGAAGAACCTGGGCCCCGCCGGAACAACGGTGGTGATCATCCGGGAAGACCTCATCGGTCACGCCCCCGCCTGGACCCCGGCGATGCTCCGCTACGACATCCACGCCGCCGAAGGCTCCATGTACAACACACCACCCTGCTACGGCATCTACATCATCGGCCTGGTCCTGGAATGGCTCAAAGGCCTGGGCGGGGTAACCGTCATGGCGGAACTGAACCGGGAAAAAGCCGATCTCTTCTATAATTATCTTGAAGAATCAGCGGTATTCCGCTCGCCGGTAGAAAAGCCCTTCCGCAGTCTGATGAACATCCCCTTCATCCCCACGGAAACCGATCCCGCCCGCCGTGCGGAACTGGAAAAACGGTTCGTCAAGGAAGCCGCCACCGCAGGGCTCGTGAACCTTGCGGGTCACCGGCTGGTGGGGGGGATGCGCGCCAGCATTTACAACGCCATGCCCATTGAAGGGGTTAAGGCACTTATCGGGTTTATGAAGCAGTTTGAGACCGCGCTATAGGAGTACGATATGTTTAGAATCAGAACAATGAATAAAATTTCCCCGCCGGGACTGGAGCTTTTCCCGCGGGACCGGTACGAGGTTGCAAGCGATTTGCCCAACCCCGATGCCATTCTGGTGCGGAGCGCGGACCTCCACGCCGTGGAGCTTCCCGACACGGTAAAGGCCATTGCGCGGGCCGGGGCGGGGTACAACAACATCCCCGTGGACCAGTGCAGCGACCGGGGGATCGTGGTGTTTAACACCCCCGGCGGGAACGCCAACGCGGTAAAGGAACTTGCCATCGCCTCGCTGCTCCTGTCCTCCCGGAAAATTCTGAGCGGGATCAACTGGGCGGCTTCTCTGGCGGACAAGGCCGATGAAGCGCCGGACTTGGTGGAAAAGGAAAAGGCCCGGTTTGAAGGCCCGGAAATCCGGGGCAAGACTCTGGGCGTGGTGGGCCTGGGCGCCATCGGGGTGATGGTTGCCAACGACGCGGTGTCGCTCGGCATGGAAGTAATCGGCTACGACCCCTATATATCGGTGGACGCCGCCTGGAACCTTTCCCGGATTGTCCAGCGGGCGGAAACCCTGGAGGGGCTGCTCGCCAAGGCCGACTATGTGACCCTCCACATACCCCTGTCGGATACCACCAGGGGAATGCTCAACGCCGAGAAATTCCGGCTCATGAAGAAGGGCGCCCGGATCATCAACCTGGCCCGCGGCGGGCTCGTGAACGAGGCGGACATAATCGCCGCACTGGACGCAGACAAACTTGGATGTTACGTTACGGATTTTCCCACCGCAGAACTGTTGTCCTGTAAAAAGGCGATCTGCGTCCCCCACCTTGGGGCCTCTACCCCGGAAGCGGAGGACAACTGCGCCGTCATGGCGGTGCGGCAGCTTATGGATTTCCTGTTCTGTGTCGATGATGTTGTAGGCGTAATCGTCCCGGTGGTGGTTTATCAGATCGGTGATGTTGACCCCCGCTTCGGCGAGGATGGTGGTGATCTGCCCTACCATGTTGGGGATGTTCCGGTTTGCTACCAGCAGCCGGAAGGGAGAACGCTGATCCAGATGACACCGGGGGAAGTTGACTGAATTTTTGATCGCCCCGGATTCCAGAAAATCCATAAGCTGCCGCACCGCCATGACGGCGCAGTTGTCCTCCGCTTCCGGGGTAGAGGCCCCAAGGTGGGGGACGCAGATCGCCTTTTTACAGGACAACAGTTCTGCGGTGGGAAAATCCGT
>BNVD01000091.1 GCA_025997835.1 Spirochaetia bacterium | reverse complement strand
TGGGTTTCGAATAGTACCAATGGGTTCACGGCCGATATATACGGCCCTTACAGCATTAATCTCTGGCGGGCCAATCCACGGGCAGATAGGGCACAAGATTTAACTAATATCACAACCCGAATGAACGGCATTCTTTCTGCTGCTGTGCCGTATGGTGCTATGATGTACTTTGCCCCAACATCGCTGCAGAATGTAGCGAACATGGAGGGTTACGGCAATGGCAGAATTGGAACCGTCAATAGCGTAAAGCGAACGCAAGCGCAGTACCTCAGCCTGTTCAGCAATCCCATATTCGGCTATGACGTGATTTACGAAGGCCCCGATTATCCGATGGACTGGGCCAGACGGTAACATTGTTTTTGTAAAACCGGGTCGGCGTTAAAACCGGCTCGGTGGGTAAACCGGCCTGATCGCTTGCGGATAAGCGATCAGGCTTTGTTGAGTATCAAGAGGGACGTAATGCGTAAATTAAGCCTGTTGTGGATTGTGCCGCTGCTGTTGCTGACCGCCTGCGGGGAGCTGGGCGATCTGCCCTTTGCTATGCCTGAAATTGCCGGCAAGGGCTATCGTTATCTGGATACGGCGGGCAAGCAGCAATTCCGTAAAATAGAAGTGATTGTGTATGTGGATACCGCAAAATACAACCCGCTTAACGCATTGGACTATACCCTTAAAACCAGCGGCACCCCGTTTTTTGATTATGTCATACTGGGCAGCGCGTATGTAAAGCGCACCGAAAAAGCCCCCTATCTTGTGCTGTCCGGCGATTTGCAAAAAGTGCTTGAGCGCAGAAAAACCCTGGTTGAACCGCTGCAAAGAAAAGGTATAAAGATATTGCTGGGTATTACCTGCGACGGCGACAAGATCAGCCTGGGCAGCATGAACGATGATGAAATGCTGGTATTTAGCGAGGCGGTCTTTCAAACCCTGGAAATATACGGGTTGGATGGCGTGGAGTTTTATGACAGCGGTGCGGACCCCTCAATGTACCCAATAGAAAATTACAACTTGAGCACTGCGGAAGGCATAGCCGAGGCGGAAGATGCGCTTGAGCAATGGGTAAAAGGCGGCGATAACCTTAACAATCTTGGTTATTTAATGCAACGGAATTATGATACTTCCCCCCGCGAGCGCGTTATTGTTTTGCGCGAGGCGAATTTCGCCCGCTACCTAAAAGAAAATATTTCTTTTAACAACGGGGCGGACTATTATAGCCCCGCATCCCAGCTTGATTATACCATAAATGCTCGTTTTGACAAATTTGTGCCGCTTAGCGCGTCGCGATCATCCTATTCTATTTACGACACCCCCGATGATCCTGTCGGTAGGCTCATCCAGGATGATCAATACGGTCCCCTTGCCATTGATCTTGACGGCGGGTCTTCAAAAAATATCTTTTATCCTTATATGGAAATGGATGCCGGGGCTTTTGTGCCCGGCATGGACAATAGCAGGCTGGGGCAGGATATAAGCGGGTATACTGCGAGTTTCAAAGACAGGGGCGACTACCACGTAATCTATTACCACAACCTCAAAGCGGCAAGCGAGACCATAGATGACCCGTTTTACCGGTGGTTATTCTGGAATTCTGGTCTACCTACATCACCTGAATTTACCAATGACAGAGGTACAATAACAAGTAACCCCAAATATGTGCCTCTGCTGTTCCTTTTTGACCAGTTGGCCCAACAGCTCTTCGGCGAGGGCGTGGTCTGTACCGGCGGCGATTACCTCAAGGACTGGTAAGCGCACAGAGCGCGAAAATTCAAAAAAAGCAAAAATTTATCACTTTTTTTTCGTTCCGATTGAAGCAAATTACAGGACATTGCCATATATATACTCGAAATCATGATGAGGAGGTAAATATCATGACAAAGAGAATCTATTTAAAACGGGGACTCTGTGCGTGTATCGCCGGGGTCCTGCTTCTTGCCGCGGGCTGTAAACAGCCCGTGGGCGATCACGGCGGAAACGCGGTACCGCCCGATGGCAAGGAAAACGGGCAGAATGGCAGCACGGAAACGGGACAGAACGGCGGCAAGGAAAACGGGCAGAACAGCAATACGGGAACGGGACAGAACGGCAATACGGAAAACGGGCAGAACGGCGGTAAGGAAACAGTTCACGAATTTTTCAGTGTAGATGAGTTAAAGAACTTTCTGGCGGATCTTCCGGTAAACACCGCCGACGCGCCCTATCAGATAAAGATAGGGAATGTGGATCTCTCCAGCAAAGAGACTTCCGGGGAAACTCTGCGGAGCCTGTACAATGTCCTGGACCGGTATGTAACCCTTGATTTGAGCGGCTGTACCGGGGCGAGCCTTGTCTCCGCCTCGACGCTTCCAACATTGGTTAACCGGAAAAACATCGTTTCCATGACTCTGCCCGGTTCGGTTATCGAAATTGAAAACAGCGGTTTTTCCGGGTATTCAGCACTGATTTCGGTGAGTATGCCAAAGGTAACCAAACTGGGGTACGCGGCCTTTAAGGATTGCGGTAAATTAAAATTCGTATCGGCGCCGGAGTTGACGACCCTGACAGCAGCATCGGCGGGAGCAAGCGCCGCGTTCGGCGGATGCAGTTCCCTCATGAATGTGTATTTTCCCAAAGCGGAACGGATCGGGGCATATTCCTTTTACGATTGTGACGGCCTAGTCTCGGTAGATCTGCCCGTAGCGAAGTATGTGGAAAACATGGCGTTTAAACGGTGCGATAATCTGGAAACAGTAAAACTGCCGCTGGTTACGGAAATCGGCAACGAGGCGTTCAATGAGGATACTGCCCTGCGCCGCCTTACCTTTGGAGCGGAACCTCCGGCATTGGGAAGCAAGCCCTTTGCAACCGATATGCCCAGCGAAGGTATCTATGTACCTGCCGGTGCAGTTGCGAAGTATGAGGCTACATCCCTGGCAAATTGGTCAAAGGCGCTTAAAGGCAAGGTGACGGCCATCAAATAACGGCCTTGCTTTTATACCCCCGGGCCGTATACACTAACGGTATGACCCGGGGAATATTAATCGCAGGAATCGAATCTTCACTTTCGGCGGCCGTTGCGGCAGAGGCCGGAAAGCGGGTAGACCAGTACACCGCAGTGTTTATCCCGAACCGGTTTGCGTCGCCGGGCCGGGAAGGGTCGGCGGGACTTTCGGCGCAGTCCCCTTCGGAGCTGGGCAGTTCCGCCCTTATCCCCTTGGCCTGGAATCCGGGAAGCCCCATTTCCGCCAGGACCCTGGTACTTGCCGCAGAAAACCGGTTGGAACACATCGATCAGGCGCTTTTGGTGTGCAGCCCTCCCGTCCTGCGGCGGCAGGTAGAAGATATTTCCCCGGCAGACATCGAAATCGTGGTGAACGAGTATATCAAGGGCTGGTTCCTGTTGGTCAAGGAACTTACGGCGGCCTTCAAGGTCCGTAATGCGGGAACCCTGGCGCTGGTACTTTCGGACACCGGCTTCGGCCCTGACAAGAACGATACGGCGGATTTGATGGGCCCATCGGTTGCCGCCTCCTTCCGCTCCTTCGCCCAGGGCCTTATCGCCTCATCGGCGAGTAAGCCCTATCAGACCCTGGCCTTTTCCTCCGAAACCGGCGAAGACGCCGAATTCGCCGCGTTCATCTTCAAGACCCTCGACGAGGGCGGCAAACGCGCCGCCGGTAAGTGGCACAAGTACGGTAAGTTCGGTATTTTCGGGAGATAGCCGTAATAGCATATATTGGCATATACAGACGGTACGACGGGCTTTCCCCTCCCCGAGCCAAGGATGACAACGACTTTGCTCGAACCAGGCGCGTTTGCTCTCTTAGGGATTCGCTTTTCCGGCTAAGCGGTTTGAGTTTTTCTATGAGTTGTCAGCAGACCAGTAGGTCTGATGGTTCGGAGAGGGGGCGCCCGCCGCACCGTCTGCCTTTGTCGTTAGATAATAGGCTACCATCCACTCTGGTGTGGGGAAGAGGCTTTTTGTGGTACTTAGCAATTCTCATTTTAACCGCCGGAAATGCCCCACCCGTATCTTCCCCATCTTAAAGCAGGCAATTCATATACTCGATAAAGGCGGGTGGCGGGGCGGGTGACCCCTGCCCGAGACATTATGACAACCTACAAAAAAACTTGAGCGTCTTAGACAGTAAACCCTATCCCTCAGCCAGAAAACGCGCCTAGTTCCGTTCAAGTTGTTGTTCATCTGGATCGGGTGGGGGTCGCCCGCCCACCACCCGTATATACCAGTAATGTAAATTGAGAATTGCTATGTGGTAATACAATCATCACTTAAAGTACTTTACTCCCGCTTCAAATAGCCGTTGTTCTTTATTTCCGGGAATGTTGATATGCACGTAGTTTCCCCGGCGCTCCGAGTGGGCCATCTTTCCCAGGACCCGGCCGTCGGGGCTGGTGAGGGCTTCAATGGCGAATGCGGAGCCGTTGGGGTTGTCCGGTTCCGCCATAGTTGGGCTGCCGTGGGCATCGGCGTAACAGCAGGGAATCTGTCCAGCATTGAACAAGGCCGCCGCTTCTTCCGGCGAGATGACGATACGGCCCTCTCCGTGGCTTACGGGTATAACATGGAGCGCGCCTACATCTTCCAGTGCCAGCCAGGGGGAGCGGTTGGACATCACCCTGGTGCGAACCATGCGGGACACATGGCGGCCCAGGCGGTTGAAAGTAAGGGTCGGCATGGTTTCGGCGGGGCTTTGGTTTACGGACCTTTGGTTCGATGGGTCCCGGCTTTTGCCGTAGGGGACGAGGCCCAGTTTGATCAGTGCCTGAAAGCCGTTACAGATTCCCAGCATCAATCCGTCTCGGTTTTCCAGGAGATCCGCCGTTGCGTCTGCCACGGCAGGGGCGCGGAACACGTTGGCGATAAATTTTCCCGAACCGTCAGGCTCATCCCCGGCGCTGAACCCGCCAGAAAGGGCTACTATCTGGGACTCCCGGATTGCCGCCGCCAGTTCCCCGGTGGCTTCCAGAATATCCTCCCGGTTCCGGTTTCTGAATACCACCAGCCGGGTCCGGGCCCCCGCCTCCAGAAATGCCCGCTCCATATCCCACTCACAGTTGGTACCCGGAAATACGGGCAAGACTACCAGAGGGGCAGCGGAATGTTTGATGCGGGGGGCTGGGCGTGGGCCTTGTTGCCGGTATTCGGCGGTAATGGGGCTCGTCGCGGTTACGGCATCAGTCAGACCGGTGGTCTGTTGCCCTGGGATCTGCGGCTCCGCAACGGCGGCCCCGGTGGAAGTCTGCGGATAGACTTGGGCTATGGCACCTTCGTAGGCCCGGCGTAGTACCAAGAGCGGTACTTCTGCCGCCGCCGTTTCCGCCGATCCATCCTTATAGGGTGTGGGCGTATAGGCCTTATCAGCCGGTTGGGGCCGTTCATCCTGCACGATCCGGTATACCGGCTTCGCGATGATTCTCGCCGCGATGATTCCGCCGGGTATGTCCGGTCCGCTCTTTGCTCCGGTGTCCGCCCTGCCGCTTGTGCCGTTTCCGGTGTTAGTGTCCGTACCGGCTTCGCCATCAATCTCTATTAAAATCGACCCCTGATAGGCGGCATGGTCCGCAAAGCCCAAAGCGGCGGTGTATACCTCGATACCGGTCATGTTCCCAAAGGCCATCACCGCCAAAGACGCGGCGACACCGCCGGGACCTACCGGGTAAGCGGCACGGACCATACCCCGGCGGGTCAAGTCCGCCAAAGTATTCATGTTTCGCTTAAAGACATCCCACTCTGAGGTGCCAGGCACCGTTTGGGGAAGGAGGATGATGAGGTTTCTCGGCGTACCGCTCAGGGTCCCGGAGCGGACCGCACCAGCGGGGGCGGTACCGGCGGCGAAAGCCACCAGCGTTGGAGGGACCGCAATGTCGATGCCCCGGCTTTCGTCCCGGTAACTCCCGGACATGGAATCCTTACCGCCGATGGCGGGTACCCCCAACGCTAACTGCGCTTCCAGCGCCCCGAGCAGGGCGGCGGCGGGCTTCCCCCATGATTCGGGAGTTTCGGTGCGTTCAAAGTACTCCTGAAGGGAGAGCCGGGCCGTCCAGGGGTCGCCGCCGAGACAGGCGAATTTCGCCAGCGCTTCCCGGATTGCACCTTTGGCCCCCTCGTAGGGGCAGGATGCCCTAGGAGCCTGTTGCGCTTGTAGGTTTTTTGCGCTTGAGGCCGCAAAAAACCCGCTATTAAAGGGCTCCTTACGCAGTTTGCAGGGTGAAAATCGGCTTGAAGGCCGATTTTTTTCATTGGACTGCACGAAGTGCAACAAACTGCTAGGGCTGCGGCTTGAAAGTTCCGGGTCATAGCCGAAGGTCATGAGGCTTGCGGTACGGCTCTGTTTCCCAAGCGCGGGGAGTAGTGCCGCCATGCCGCACTCCGCCGTACCCTGGGTTTCACCCCCCCAGGGAAACAACACCGAAGCCGCCCCGACAGACCCGTCAAACCGCTCCTGTAATCCCCGGCGGCTCCCGCTCCGCAGCGAGACCAGTTCCCGTTCCAGCGTGTCCAACAGTACCCCGGCAGACAGCGGTTCGGAGTGGGAGAGGGCGGCGGAACTGCCGTTAACGACTACTGCCGGTCCGGTAAGGTCCGGGCGCTCGCCGGAACCATCACTATTGGCAGTGTCTGCGGGCTGGGCCGCTATCCGGGCAACCGCGCTCCGGGGCGCACCGTTCGAGTTGAGGAACTCCCGTGAAAGGTCCACTATTGCCGTTCCCCGCCAAAACATACGGAGCCGGGCGGCGGCGGAAACCGCCACCGTGTCAGCGGTACCGGCCTCCGCCTGAGCGGTATTGCCGGCAGTGCCCGCAGCAACCGTACCCGTACCGGCCCCTGCCAGAGCCGTGGCACTAACCGCGCCGACCCTCTCCTCCATAACCGAGTCACCTTCGGATATCTGGTTACCTTCGGTAACCTTGGCAATCACCACCGCCGTCAAATTCTCCGCCGCCGCTTCCCGGATAAAGGTCTCCGCATCGGAGGCGGCCACCACCACCGCCATACGCTCCTGGGACTCGGAGATCGCCAACTCAACCCCATCGAGACCGGCGTACTTCTTGGGCACCGCATCCAGATTGATGTCCAGCCCATCTGCCAGTTCCCCCACCGCTACCGCCACACCACCCGCGCCGAAGTCGTTACACCGTTTGATAAGCCCCGTCACATCAGGGTTGCGGAACAGCCGCTGGAGCTTCCGTTCCTCCACCGCATTGCCTTTCTGCACCTCCGCCCCGGAAGTCTCTACCGATTCCCCGGTGTGCACCTTGGACGAGCCCGTGGCGCCTCCAATACCGTCACGTCCGGTCTTGCCTCCCACCAACAGCACCACATCCCCCGCCGCCGGTTCCTCCCGGCGTACCCAGGCTGCCGGAACCGCCCCAATAACCGCCCCCAACTCCATCCGTTTGGCGATAAAGCCGGGGTGATAGAATTCCGCCACCTGTCCCGTGGTAAGGCCAATCTGATTCCCGTACGAGGCGTACCCCGCCGCCGCCGCCCGGACAATCTTGATTTGGGGGAGCTTCCCCGGCAGGGTTTCTGAAAGCCGTTGCCGGGGGTCCCCAGCGCCGGTTACCCGCATCGCCTGATGGACAAAGGCCCGCCCCGAAAGCGGGTCCCGGATCGCCCCGCCGAGGCAAGTCGCCGCCCCGCCAAAGGGTTCAATCTCCGTAGGGTGATTGTGGGTTTCATTCTTAAAGAGGAGCAGCCAGGGCTCGGTGGAGCCGTCGCTGAATTCCGCCGTAACTTTAACCGTACAGGCGTTGATTTCTTCGGACTCATCCAAATCGGGAACCAACCCCCGTTTCCGCAGGACCTTGGTCCCGATGGTCGCCATATCCATCAGCGTCCGCTTCCGCTTGCTCGCTGCCGTTCCGTATACCTCGTCTCTGGCCGCCTCGTACAGGGCAAGGGCGTTCTTCATCGCCGCCGCTTGGGAACGGCTGCCATCACCAGCCCTGAGGTCCGGGGCCGCGCCATCATCAATATTGATCTCCAGCGCCGTGGTAAAGGTTGTATGCCGGCAATGATCCGACCAGTAGGTGTCCAGCACCCGCAGTTCCGCCAGGGTCGGGTCCCGGCCCTCGGACCTAAAGTAGTCCCGGCAAAACAGAATATCCCCATCCGACATGGCAAGTCCATACTCCCGGCGTATACTCGCAAGCTCCACCGTGCCGGCCCGGCAAAACCCCGCCAATACCGGCACATCGGGAACCTCTGCCGTTGCCGCTTCCAGCGAAGTGTCCGCTTCAGTAAAAGCGGGCATGACAATCGCTGCTTCCCGTGAATCCACCGGGTTAATCAGGTAGCGCTTAACCGCCTCCAACGCCGCCGCCGAAACCGGCGTATCACCCGCCTCAAGCACATATATCCGGGCGGTCCGCACCACCGGCCTCACCCCTACCGCAAGCTCCGCGCACTGCTCCGCCGAATCCGCCCGTTGATCGTATTGCCCCGGCAGATATTCAACCCCAAAGGCGGCCTCATTCGGTCCCGGCGAAATATCACTATAAAAAACCCGGTCGCACTGAGGCTCGGAAAGCACCAACTCGACCATCCGCCGGAACTGTTCCGTGTCCAGCCGTCCCACATCATAGCGATTGAGCAGCCGCAACCCCCGGAGCCGGCGCAATTCCGGGTACTGCTCCCCCAAAAACTCCGCAAGCTCCCCCCGAAGCC
>BNVD01000090.1 GCA_025997835.1 Spirochaetia bacterium | reverse complement strand
CAAAAAATGGTCGGCACAGGATGGCAGTCTGCAATATCCTCTTGACGACGGCCTATGGACCGGAAACGAGCCTGAGCAAAAGGTTTCCGGTACGGTTATCAGTTACGAACAGGCGATATGGTACCCCTCAATTTCACTTATGGCTTCTTATAAATTAAACCGAAAGTTTGGCGTATCTTTTGCGAGCAGTATAAGCCCGTATATTTGGGCGCAAACCATAGATACTCATTTTATGCGCAGTGTGCGTTTTTACGATATTCTTGGCGGCGGTTTCTGCTATGGTTTTGATGTGTATATAGATTATATGTTTAGTAAACAGCTTTCCTTTTTTGTCGACGGCGGATATAAGGCAATTACAAACCTAAATGGCAACACATCTTCAAGTGGAACCGGAATTGATGATGGCACACTTATTATTGATGAAGGCTATGGTTCAGAAATGGAAACCAACCGCTTGTATTTTATGATTGGTGTCAAAATCAAGTTAAGCAATTAACTCCGCTATGCTTACACCTTCACCCGCCCGCGGAAGCTCCGCGACAGCGTAAGCCTATCCGCGTATTCCAGGTCGCCCCCCACGGGGAGCCCCGACGCGAGGCGGGTTACTTCCACGTCCAAATCCTTAAGCAGCTTCTGTAAATAGAGCGCCGTGGTATCCCCCTCCACTGTGGGGTTCATGGCGAGAATCACCTCCCGGATTTGTTCGGCGCGGATACGAGCGAGGAGTTTGCCGATGGAGAGGTCGTCTGGGCCGACACCTTCCAGCGGGGCGATGAGGCCGCCCAGGACGTGGAACTGTCCCCGGAACTCCCGGGATTCTTCGATGACCCGGATGTCCTGGGGCCGTTCAATTACGCAGATGATGGAAGCGTCCCGGCTGTGGTCGGAGCAGATGGGGCAGGGGTCGGTTTCGGTAAAGCTGCCGCACCGGGAACAGCGTTTGATCACCGAGTGGAGGGAGAGGAGCTGTTCAGCCAGCAGGCGGCTGTAGCTGGGGTCGGCGTCAAGGATATAGTAGGCCATACGGGTGGCGCTTTTTTTGCCGATCCCCGGCAGCTTTGAGAGGAGGGCTACCAGCCGGTCGATGGCGTTGAGCCCGTTGGCACTCACTGACCCCCCGTCCCCGGCAGTCCGGGGAAACCCGCAATACCGGGCATTCCCGGCATCCCGATACCGCCGGCCATCGCGCCCATTTCCCGGCTCACTTCTTCCTTCACCTTTTCAAAGGCGCTGGAAAACGCCGCCGTGATAAGGTCCTCCAGCATGGTAACATCCTGAGGGTTCACCACCTCCGGTTCGATTCTGATAGCGAGTAGTTCCATCCGTCCATTGAGGTCGATTTCCACCATGCCGCCCCCGGCGGACCCGGTAACGTTAATGCCCCCCAGCTTTTCCTGGAAGGAGCCCATCTGTTCCTGTATCTTCTGCGCGTTTTTAAGAATATCAAAGGGATTTATGTTCATCCTACTCTCCGTTTATCTTATTGATTTTTGATTACCGTCTCTCCGTTTATCTTATTGATTTTTGATTACCGTTCCATCAAATACCCGCCGCACCGTTTCCGCCTGTGGGGAAATGGTCTGCGCCGGTACACCGGACAGCGGGGCCGCAATGGTCTGCTCTGGCGTTGCGGCCTGTGCAGACGCTGCGGGTGTTTCCGCCTGTACGGATGCGAACTGCGCAGGTACTGCAGACACCGCAGCCGCTGGAGGCTGAGAGGGCGTACCGGGCTGTGCGGGTGCGCCGGATGCCCCGAACACCGCAGATTGAAGCGGCACAGACGGCGCGGTCTCAGGAGGCATGGCGGACGGTGTGGGCGCTGCCTCCGTGTTTTGCTGCCCCTGTGCGGAATTGCGGGCCGCCAGATGGCGCTTGAATTCCTCCGACAGACTTCCGGGGCTGTACGGATTGGGCCGGTCGTAGATTTCCCGGCCCGCCGTGCCGGGTTCAGGCGTAGCTTGTTGCTGATGGGCCGGAGGCGCAGAAGCGGTACCCGAAGCCGAAGAAGCCCCTGCCGGATTCACCGTTCCACCGGTACCAGCCAGACCGGGCAAGCCCAGCGACTCCCGCGCCCCGGCGATGGCGGCGCGCAGTTCCGGCGGGGAAATCCAGTGGTCCAGCCAGGAAAGTTTCGATACCGCCGTTTCCAGTTCGAAGCGGGGCGACACGGAGTAGCGGATGTCCCGGTACAGGGTAAGCAGCAGATCCAGCGCCCGTTCCAAATGCACCGAGTCCAGGCTGGTAAGAACGGCGGCGGAAAATCGATCCGGGGCATAGCCCAGCAGGGAATCCCTGGTTACGCCGTTTTTCAGGAGCAGGAGACTCCGGTAGTACCCCGCCAGATCGATGACGAATTGCTCGATGGCGATCCCGGCGTCCAGAAGCCCGTCTATCAGGGCAAAGGCGGCGGCGGTATCATGGGCGGCGCAGGCTTCGGCTAGGGTGTTGAGCTTGTCCAGCCCAACCAGTCCCAGCTTCTCCTGAATCAGCGCCGCCCGGATATTCTCCCCGGAGAAGGACGCCACCTGATCGAAGAGGGTGTAGGCATCCCGGAGGCTCCCGGTCGATTCCTTTGCAATCCAGAACAGGGCCTCATCCTCAGCCTGTATGCCCATTTCCGCACAGGCGGTCTTCAAAATCCCCGCAATAACATCGATGGGGATAAGCCTGAAACTGAACTGCTGGCACCGGCTCTTGATAGTGGCGGGCACCTTGTGCAGCTCCGTAGTGGCGAAGATAAACACGATATAGGGGGGCGGCTCCTCAATCGTCTTGAGCAGGGCGTTAAAGGCGCTGCCCGAGAGCATGTGGACTTCATCGATGATATAGACCTTGTACCGCCCCGAATTAGGGGGGAACAGCACCTCATCCTTAATCTGCCGCACATCGTTCACCGAATTGTTGGAAGCCCCGTCAATCTCGATGATGTCCAAACTGGCCCCCCGGCTAATCTCCAAACAGTTGGAACACACTCCGCAGGGTGTCGCCGTAGGCCCCTTCTCGCAGTTCAAGGACCGTGCCAGAATCCGGGCGGCGCTGGTCTTGCCGCATCCCCGTGGCCCGGAAAAGAGGTACGCATGGGCGATACGCCCGGTTTCGATGGAGCTTTTCAGGGTACCGGCCACAAAGTCCTGCCCCACCAGTTCATCAAAGATTTTCGGTCGCCGCCGGGTCGCGGTTACTTCATACGCCATGGGGGTAGTATATATGGTTGTGAAAACAAAAAAAAGGGCATAAGCGGGCATATACACCTGTATACGCATGGCAGCCTCGTGTATCGGGGTGTTCCGGTAAAGCGACAGCAGGGTCCAAGGCATACGCACCAACCAGTAGGAATTTACCCTTTTCTTCCTAGCAGTTTGTTGCGCTTCGCGCAATTCAATAGAAAAAATCGGCTTTCAAGCCGATTTTTACCCTGCAAACTCCGTAAGGAGCCCGTTAATAGCAGGTTTTTTGCGGCATCCAGCGCAAAAAACCTACAAGTGCGACAGGCTCCTAGCGTTCCCGCATCAGATGCAAGAGATTTCTAAATATCCACCATGTTTTTGAAATAAGCTCATGTAACTCTTCATTGGAATCCCGTACATTTTAGGCAAGGAGTACTGGAAGTATGATGAAGAAGACAACAGCTATGATGCCGCTCGGTATTGGAGCGGTACGGGTTTACGATTTTGATAGCGTACGGATTCACGCCTATGAAACAAAGAACCCTTTTGCCGATGAATGTTACCTTTTTGAAACAGGGCGGGAGCTTATCGGCCTGGAAGCACCCCTGTTCCGGGATAATCTGACAGAATTTGCGGATTATATACAGTCCCTGAACAAGCCCCTGAACCATCTCATCGTGGCCTATCACCCCGGCGGCGGTAATGCCTATGCCAGCAGCCGGGTATACGCCACCGAAACCGCAAAGAAGTCGATGGGCGAAGGGGGTTCCATAAAGGCGATGCTCGACAATTTTGCGGGGGGCTTTGGGGACAAACTGAATACGGAAATTCCTGCGGTAACGGATACCATCAAAGCCGGAAAGGTAACTATTGGCAGTATTGAGTTTATCGTAACGGACACGAAGGAAAGTTTTGATCTTGAAATACCCGCACTTAATGTAGTGTACACCCACATGGTCGGCCGCCGCTCTCATAACATTCTGGAAAGCCCGGAACACATTGATGCCATGATAGGACAGATGAGGGACTATGAAAGGCGGAAACCCAGCCTTATCCTTACTACCCATGATGTCCCTGCAACGGTAGAAATTGTGACGGAAAAACTAAGCTACCTCAAAAAAGTAAAGGAACTGGCCGCAACATCCAAAGACAGGGCTTCTTTTATCGCCGGGGTAAAGGCCGCTTTCCCGGACTATGACGGAGAACACTTCCTTGAGGTGAGCGCAGGGGCGCTGTTTTAACGCACGCGGTTTTAGAAGCAGGGCAGCGTTGGGGGATAGGTCAATCTTATTGTCCAGCGCTGCCGTTTAAGGTCTTGTATCAGCCGGGCGGTGCGTATTTTTCTGCTTTTGGCGTTTACTTTCAGTTATGGAATATGTTGACACTACGCTATGTCTAAATTATTCTGCAACAGAAAACCCGACATAAAAATTATCAGGAATTTTATCAACTTCAATTACGAGCGCATCTTCTTTCACTTGATAATTGCTATCCCCCATAACAGTATAATCAATAAAAAGGTTGTTTTCCCCGCTCAAAAGGATGTTATAGGAACCATCACCAGAACGATATGGCTCGTTTGGAAAAAATGTGTATAATGCCCTTACAACAAGGTATTTCTTTGAATTACCGTTAAAATTACTAAGGCTAATACGATTTGCTTCTGCCTTTGTAATTTCAACATATTCCTGCGATTGTAATAACGATATATATTCAGCCTTATAAGTATCACTCATTCTCCCAGCATCTACATAATACTGAACTATAGTAAAACAGTCATCCGGGTATTCTTTTACTGTATAATCGCCTGAAGGCCAAGCAGCCCATTCATCTGAATACTTTACCCAGGGATGTCTGTCTGGATGATCATCTGTATGACCACCTACATCGGCAGTACAATTAGCCAACAAGAAAAGAGAAAATAATGTGATAATATAATTCCTCCTAAATACTTTCATACTATTTTACCCCTTCCATAGCGTTATAACATACTCTGTTTTGTATGTCAAGACCATGCCGTTACCCGATAAAATTTACGGTAAGCCGGTAGCCCGAAGTGGGGGTAGCGGAATGGACCGGAGCGGCAAACTGAAAGTTTGACGTGAGGACCATGGAGCGCAGGGGGAGCCGCCCTCGAAGAGCGGCTAACCATAGCGGTCGCTTGCCGTTGTCGTGGAAGCGCTGCTCCCCCTTCTCCCTTCTTGCAATTTTCCGGGAACATTTTCTTGCAATGCGCTTGACAACAATCCGGCTTATATGGTATAAATAAAGTAGTTGAACGTTTCTGTAAATAGAAACGTTCACAAGGGAGTTACAGCGATGATTAAAGAAACGATCTTTAATAACCCATCATCCCCATATTGGCGTATCGAGCTGTTTTCGGGCCTTTCCTTACATATTGTTTTAATTCTTTTACCCTCATTATCATATTCAAAGATTAATGAATGCTTTAAATGATTATTACAGTTATAATATCTTTGTTTTTCTACCATATACCACCATAAGTCTATCATAAGACGATAGAGTAAAAAATCTTTTTAAACTTTTCCAATCTGTCGGTCTACCAATCCGGCTGTGTACATAGTACCCCTTCTGTTAATTTTAGCCGAAACTTGTGCGGCACATTTCCCTTTTCCGGTGATAAATAGCGCCGTCATAATTTTCCTTTATGGATTTTGATTTGGCAAAGTCGGTGGCAGCCTTATCATGCTGCCCTATAGTTTTGAAGGCAACGCCACGGTAATAGTAAGCATCGGCATTTTCCGGGTATAGACTTATTATCCCGGTATAGTCGGCTATTGCCGTGTCATACTGCCCCAGAGATTCATAGGCAAAGGCCCGGTTATACCAGGCATAATGGTATTCTGGTTTCCGACGTATCGCTTCACTGTAATCGGCAATCGCCAGATCGTATTCACCTTTATCATCATACGCAATTCCCCGGCTATTAAAGGCACAAGCACCAACATAGTCCGGGTTCAGCCGTATTGCTTCAGTATAATCGGTAATAGCCAGATCGACTTCACCCTTATTATGATATGCAACACCTCGATTGAAGAAATATCCGGCGGCGTATTCCGGTTCAGCCTGTTTTAGGTGTATCGCCTCGGTATAGTCCGCAATCGCCCGTCCGTATTCTTTTTTATAATCAGTCTTTTCAGATCCAGGATAATTTGTACTGTACAGATGCAAATGTAATGCGGTAATCCACTCGATGCTCTTTTTTTCATACCAAACTTTTTCGACATACATTAGTCCACGTTGATTAAATAATCCGGCTTTGTCAGGGTATAAACTTATTGCCTCGGTACACTTGGTGATTAATTTATCACATTCACGTACCGGGCCAGCAGTTTGGGAATTAAGTGACGACACAAATTCCAATTGCAGCCGGGATGCTTCTGCCTGGGGCATATTGGAATATATTTCCAATGCCTTTTTTATAGAAGCGCTGCCTTTTTCCGTATCATTTTCCAGCATATATTCAAATCGGCTTTTTCTGAGATACGCTTCCGCGATCTTCTCAGGCGTTTCTTTATTCTCCTCGATTATTTTTTCCGCTTCATTAACTGAATTCAATTCTTCAGGGCATAATGTACCCAAAAAACATTTAATGAAAAGATCATGTTCAGGGTCATATTGTTCTTTTTCTATTCGCTCTGCTTCATCACGATCCGCTGAGGCTTTCTCGTGCTGTCCCAGCGCTTCATAGGCCTTTCCCCGTTTTTCAAATGCGGTAGAGTCAGATCCATTCGGATCCAAGCGGATAATTTCAGTGTAGTCGGCAATTGCCTTATCATAGTCGCCTACATCATCAGCATATATATCGCCCCGGCGATCTAAAGACCATAGTTTATCGAACTCATCCCGTGCCAGGCGTATTGCCTCAGTCAAGTCAGCAATTGCTTTGTCATACTCGCTTCCAGCATAGCACCATGACCGATTCATAAAATATGCAGCGTTATTCGGATCCAGGCGTATTGCCTCGGTAAGTTCCTCAACAGTACTACCAAGACGACTAAAAGCAGCAGCATAATAAGATTTAAGCGGTATCAAGTCTGCTTCGGAAATAGCAGGATATAGTTCCAGTGCTTTTTCAATTGGCGCTCGGCTTGCCCGCTCTCTTTTCTGTTTTTGCAAACATTGACTTTTCTTAAAACATGCTTCGGCAATCTTTCCGGGCTTTTCTTTATTTTCCGTGATAATCCTATCGGCTTCGGCGATAATTTCGGAGATTTCTTCATCGGTAATATCAATGCCCCGCTCTAATGAGGGTATATCAAGGTTATATTTGGACATGGGTTCTCCTGTGTTCTTTATTTGCTCTCATTATATCACCATCACTCTATCATATAACGATAGACTTAAAATATTTTTTCATTTTTTAACAATTTTTCCGCCTCGCCCTCATATTGTTGCTCTTTCTGTTAATGTCGTTTTGTAATCATTGGTATGGCATAAGACGATCTGCGTTTATACCAAAGCTCATTCGGAAGACTTATATCTTCATTATCCGAAAAACCCGCAATCGGTAAATTTATTGAGCGTATATAATCAAAAAACTTTACCGCGTCAAGAATCATGTCTACTTTAGTCAGAACAACCCCATCAATGTTTTCTCTACCGATTCCATTAATTAGGGAGAGGTTGAGGTCATCTTTACGGGTACAATCTAAAATTAATAGTTTTGTGAAGTTCTTGTCCCGAAAAAGTGATTGATAAAAATAACAAAAGCTGTCGGGACGAGAAAATCCACGCAAATATACCAGTGCGGTTTCAATGCCTTTCTGATCAAGCCACCAGGAGAGTCTCGTAGTCGGCCCGCTGAATTCTTCATAACCAATTCCGATTATTTCAGCATAGGTGCGGAGGTTTTGGTGTATACCGGTATGATACTCGTCAAAGCCGACAATGCTGTATCGTTTCCCATCTTGAAAGAGGAGCATCGCATCTTCTGCCAGTTGCTTGGCCGTTCCGCTTCCCGGATAGCCGAAATACAAAAAGCGCCCTGGTTTAGATAAAACAGGAGGAACATTTAAAGAAGTATCAAACACATGGGCATACATCACCACTTGTATTGGGGTAATATGTAATTCTTTTGATACCACATCCAGATGATGGCGGGCATTCTCGATAATCTTATCAAGACCTTTTTCCTTTGATAGCGCCACAATCTTGGTAAAGTGTTCCAGTAATGCTTCCTCTGTCAAGATTTCCTTTTTCTCAATATCAGGCATAATAGGGGTAACTTGCTGTTTAGATTTTTTTGCCGTTCTCTTTTTATCCCGCAGAATTTTGGCATTGCGTTGTTTCCATTCTTTTCCTTTCATGTTTTCAACCCCAAGCTCAATAATCAGTTCTACCTCGCTCAGAGAAAGTTTCAGTGCTTGGGCAATTTCTCCTGCGTGCCAGCCCTGCTGATACAGTTTAATCACCGTTTCCCGAATTTCGCGTAGAGGGACACCACGACCGCTATCCCGTTTTTTCAGTTCATTATTTTCCGTTATGAACTCCATCCTGTTATTCATCTTTCATCATTATACCCATTGAC
>BNVD01000089.1 GCA_025997835.1 Spirochaetia bacterium | reverse complement strand
TGGCGCGGTCTCCATGAACGAAGTCGGGTATGTCAAAACCGGGGACACAAAGCTGAAAAGCGAAGTCATCCGTGTCCGGGGCGATGTTTCCCAGCTTCAGGTTTTTGAAATCACCAAGGGGATCACCGTAGGGGATGAGGTGGAATACTCCGGGGACATGCTGGCGGTAGAAGTGGGGCCCGGCCTTTTGGGGCAGGTTTTCGACGGCCTCCAGAACCCCCTCCCGAAGCTCGCCGCCGAAGCAGGCTACTTTCTGGAACGGGGTATCTACATAGACCCCCTGCCTACGGACGCAAAATGGGAATTCACCCCTGTCGCCAGGGTTGGGGACACGGTGGGACGGGCGGACACTCTGGGCACGGTTCCGGAAGTGGCCTTTGTTCACCGCATTATGGTACCCTTCAATCTGTATGGAACCTATACGGTTGCTTCTATTAAAAGCGCCGGTTCCTACACGATCCGGGATACCATCGCCGAACTCAAAGACGAAAAGGGCAATACCATCCCGGTAAGCTTGTCTTTCCACTGGCCTGTAAAGCGGCCTATCGACTGCTATGAGGAACGGCTTAAGCCGTCGGAACCCATGGTTACCAGGGTCCGGCTTATCGACACCTTCTTCCCGGTGGCGCGGGGCGGTACCTACTGTATCCCCGGACCTTTCGGCGCGGGCAAGACCGTACTCCAGCAGATCACCAGCCAGCATGCCGATGTGGATATCGTAATCCTCGCCGCCTGCGGGGAGCGGGCCGGTGAAGTGGTGGAAACCCTCAAGGAATTCCCCGAATTAAAGGACCCCAAAACCGGCCGTTCCCTTATGGACCGGACCATCATCATCTGTAATACATCTTCCATGCCCGTTGCCTCCCGTGAGGCCTCGGTATACACGGCGGTGACCCTGGCGGAATACTACCGGCAAATGGGGCTTAACATCCTGTTGCTGGCGGACTCCACCAGCCGCTGGGCCCAGGCCATGCGGGAAATGTCGGGCCGTCTGGAGGAAATCCCCGGTGAAGAAGCATTCCCGGCGTACCTGGAATCCACCATTGCCAGCTTCTATGAGCGGGCGGGTGTTGTGCGGCTTCGGGATGGGTCAATCGGCTCGGTAACCATAGGCGGTACGGTCAGTCCTGCCGGCGGTAACTTCGAGGAGCCGGTAACCCAGGCAACCCTCAAGGTGGTCGGCGCTTTCCACGGCCTTTCCCGTGAACGGTCCGATGCCCGCAAGTATCCCGCCATTCACCCCCTGGATTCATGGTCCAAGTATAAGGGTATCATCGAACCTGACAAGGTTGAGTATGCCCACGGGTTCCTTGCGAGGGGCACCGAGGTTGAACAGATGATGAAGGTTGTCGGCGAGGAAGGAACCAGCATCGACGACTATGTGGTCTACCTCAAGGGCGATTTCCTGGACTCGGTTTACTTCCAGCAGGATTCATTCAATGAGGTGGATTCTTCGGTAAGCCCGGAGCGGCAGGAACATATTTTTGCCATCATCCTTACGTTGCTGGCTTCCAAATTCAGCTTTGCCGATAAAAACGAAGCCCGCTCTTGGTTCAACAAGCTCAGGCAGAAATTCCTGGACTTTAACGGTTCCCAGTGGCAGAGTGAGCCGTTCACGGGATTTGAGAAAGAGATTAAAGCCGCAATAGCCGAACGGTCGGAAGGCTTGGACAAGTCTGCTGAGAAAGTACTGGCATAAACACTGAAAGTTTTATGCATTTATAAGGATAGGTACAAACGATGAAAAAGGTATATAGCAAAATCGAATCTATCACCGGCAGCGTTATCACCGTCCGGGCCGAGGACATCCGGTACGGGGACCTTGCCGAGGTGGATACCGTGTTCGGTACTTCCCTGGCGGAAGTCAACCGGCTGGAAAACGACCTCGTATCCCTCCAGGTATTCGCCGGGGGCCGGGGTATTTCTACCGGCGACACGGTGCGCTTCCTGGGACACCCCATGCAGGTCTCCTTCTCGGAAAACCTCATGGGCCGGGTCTTCTCCGGTTCCGGCGCCCCCCGTGACAAGGGGCCGGGGCTCTACGAAAACCTCATCCCCATCGGGGGTCCTTCGGTAAACCCCTCCCAGCGTATCATCCCCCAAAAGATGATCCGTACCGGGATTCCCATGATCGACCTCTTTAACACCCTGGTGGTATCCCAGAAGTTGCCGATTTTCTCCGTGTCCGGGGAGCCCTACAACGAGCTTCTGGCCCGGATCGCCATGCAGGCCGAAGTTGACGTGATCATTCTGGGTGGTATGGGCCTCAAATACGACGATTACCTTTTCTTCAAGGATACTCTGGAAGAGGGGGGCGCCCTTTCCCGGACGGTGATGTTCGTTCACACCGCCAGTGACCCCACCGTAGAATGTCTTATGATCCCCGATATGTCTCTGGCGGTGGCGGAGCGGTTCGCCCTCGCGGGCAAGAACGTGCTGGTCCTCCTTACGGATATGACCAACTTTGCCGACGCCATGAAGGAAATCTCGATTATCCAGGAACAGGTCCCCTCTAACCGGGGCTATCCCGGCGACCTCTACAGCCAGCTTGCATCCCGGTACGAAAAGGCCGTTGACTTTGAGACCGCCGGTTCCATCACCATCCTTGGGGTTACCACCATGCCCGGCGACGATGTGACCCACCCGGTGCCGGACAATACGGGGTACATCACCGAGGGCCAGTACTACCTCAAGAACGGGCGTATTGAGCCCTTCGGGTCCCTTTCCCGGCTGAAGCAGCAGGTAAACGGCAAGACCCGGAAGGACCACCGGGCCATCATGGACGGTATGATCAAACTCTATTCCGCCTATAAAGACACCCTGGAAAAAAAGGCTATGGGCTTTATCATGACGGTTTGGGATGAAAAGCTCCTTAAATACGGGGACCGGTTTGAAAAACAGATGATGGACCTTTCGGTGAATATCCCGCTGGAACGGGCGTTGGACCTGGGTTGGGAGATCCTCTCGGACTGTTTCAGCCCCGAAGAAACGGGGTTAAAGACAGCCCTTATTGAGGAATTTTGGCCCAAGAAGGGTTAAACGGCATCAGGCATGAACGGAACAAGGCGGAAGCGGAATGGCTAAGATTAAGCTGACGAAGAACGAGCTTAAAAAACAGAAAGACTCCCTCAAGATGTTCCAGCGGTACCTTCCTACCCTGATGCTCAAAAAACAGCAGCTTCAGGCGGAAATCAGGACCACCGAAGTCAGAATCAAAGAACTGATGGAACAGAAAGAGCAGATTGATGAATCCTTTAAGTCCTGGATTGGGGTGTTCGGCGAGACCGGTGTTTTTACCCCCGATATATTGCGGATAACCAGTATCAAGACCGCCGAAGGGAACATCGCCGGGGTGTCCATTCCCCTTTTTAAGGGAGCGGAGTTTGAGACTGCTTCTTACGACCTGGCCCGTACCCCCCTCTGGCTCGATACTGCGGTGGAACGGATGAAGCAGGTGTTCCTGCTGGACCTGGAAGCCCAGACCCTGGAAGAACAGCGGCGGCGGCTGGACCATGAACTGCGGGTTACTTCCCAGCGGGTCAACCTTTTCGAGAAGATCAAGATTCCTGAAACCAGGGGACATATCAAGAAAATTCAGGTGTATCTGGGCGATCAGCAGACCGCTGCGGTGGTCCGCGGAAAGATTGCCAAACGGGGACTGGCAAGAGCCGCGCAAGCGGATAAGGCCGCCCGAACAGGTCAGGCCGCACAAGGAGGCGCCTCGTGATTGTGCCCATGAAGAAAGTGTCCCTCGTGGTGATGGATAAAACACGGGAGGATTCGCTGGCAAAGCTCCGGGAACTGGGGGTACTTCATCTGGAACGGTGTACGGTATCTTCAGACGGTCTTTCCAAACTGCAGGACCGGAAAACCAGAGCCGAAACCGCCCTGGCCCTGCTCCGCGCGTATCAGGACCCGAAAAAGTCCGCAGGCAAGAACGCCCGTAACCGCGATGATAACGCAGGAGGCGTTACGGACGCAGACCTTGTAAAAGTGGTTCTTGACTTGGCGGATGAAAAGAAAACTCTCCAGGAACAGCTTGTTTCCAATGCAAAAGAGCGGAGCCGTATTGAAAAGTGGGGCAATTTTAACCCCGCTTCTCTCGGCGAACTGGCCGGGGCGGGGATTACCCTGATTCCCTACGAACTTCTTGTTAAAGACTATGAAGCCCTGGGAAGCGATCAGCGGTTTATCACCCTGAACCGGAGCAAAACATCAGTGTACGGGGTAGCGGTGGGGACGGAAATCTCAGGTAGCACGCCATTTGCCCTGCCCGACCGTTCCCTTGCGGAAATTGACGCGGCTGTGGCCGGAATAGGGCAGCGGCTTTCGGCAATTGAAAAGGAGTTTACCGGCCTTGGGCTCCGTGTTCAGGTTATAGAAAAGGCGCTCAAAACCCTTGGAGAGGAGATTGAATTTGAGACCGCCAAAGTAAGCATGGAAACGGCGGAAGATGTTCCCGCGGAGATGACTTTTTCCTGGATTACCGGTTTTGCTCCCCATGACCTCGTGGGGGTGCTGAAACGGGCGGCTACGGAAAACGGCTGGGCCCTCGTCGCCGACGATCCCGGCCCGGACGACAATGTTCCCACCAAGCTGAAAAACAACCGGCTTGCAAGCCTCATCTACCCCCTGACGAATTTTCTGGAAGTTGTGCCGGGCTACCGCGAAGTTGATATTTCGGGATGGTTCCTGCTCTTTTTCTGCATTTTCTTTGGGATGATCTTTGGCGATGCGGCGTATGGCGCCATTATTTTGCTTGCCGCTCTTATCGGCATTATCAAGACGGCAAAGAAGGGCGTTCCTCCCATGCTTAAGCTGCTTCTGCTTTTGGGGCTTTCAAACTTTACCTGGGGAGTTCTTACCTGTACCTGGTTTGGCCTTGAAACGGATAAACTTCCAGAGCTACTCACGCGTCTGGCCCTGCCGCTGATTTCCACCGCCGGAGCTAGTGTGGTGGGCCTGTTTGGAACCTATAGCACGGCCAATGCGGCGCAGGCAGGGGCTATCATTCAGCAGAACCTGATGATTTTCTGTTTCTCTCTTGCCTTGTTACAGCTTTCAATAGGACACGTTATCGCGATTGTTAACACTAAATCCCTTAAAATCCTGGGGGATATTGGGTCTATTGCCATGCTGGCGGGGATGTACTGTATCATTCTTTCCCTGATAGCCAGCAATGAATACAGTAAGATCCCCATGTCCATGCCGATGGTATATGTGTTTGCCGGGGGCTTTGTCTTCAACTTTATGTTTGCCAACTACGATGGGAGCCTTGGAAGATCGATACTGGAAAGCTGCAAGAACATCATTTCGGTGATTCTGGGGATTGCCAACGTGTTTTCCGATATTATGTCCTATATCCGGCTTTGGGCGGTTGGTCTTGCCGGGGGGGCAATCGCCTCTACGGTTGACGCCATGGCGGGTCCCATGCTGGGGCATTTTATTTTCTTCATTTTCGGCGTTGTGCTCCTGGTTTTCGGTCACGGCCTCAACCTCGTCTTGAATGTACTTTCAGTACTGGTTCACGGTGTCCGGCTTAATACCCTGGAATTTTCCGGTCATGCGGGGCTTGCCTGGTCAGGCAGCGCCTATAAACCGTTTGCTAAACGGATAAAGTAAAGCGTAGTCCGGTTAACGGATTGCGGCAAACAGGAATTATGCGGAACTTCGTTCCGCTTCGATATAAAAAGTGCGGCGATTCCGCCGCACGAAACAGGAGTTAATATGGATTTAGGGTTATTGGGTTCGGGTCTGGTAATGGGTATTGCCGCGGTTGGTTCGGCAATCGGTATTGGTATTGCCGGTCAGGCAGTCATCGGGTCATGGAAAAAGTGCTATTTGGCTAACAAGCCGGCGCCTATGACTATGCTTGCGTTCGGCGGCGCGCCGTTGACCCAGACCTTCTACGGCTTCATATTGGGCTTTCTTTTTATGAAACCGGAAGCCGCATTGCACCCCGAAAACGGGTCGTTGTATTTGGGCATTGGCATTGCTTCAGGACTTGCAATGGCATTCTCCGCAATTGCGCAGGGCAAGGCAGGCGCCGCCGGCGCCGATGCTACTGGTGAAACCGGCAAGGGCTTTGTCAACTACATGATGATCGTTGGTGTCTGCGAAACCGTCGCTATTTTCGCGATGGTTCTCTCCATGATCAGCCTTACCGTAGTTAGATAATACAACCGTTTGTGTAAATCCTTCGGGTGGAAATTCACAAGGTGTATGTAAATCCTGCGGATTTCCTTTCGACAGGAATTTACAGCGTGTATGCAGAATAGAATTTCCCGGTTAGTTAAAACAGGCGGCTTCGGTCATGTCGAAGCCGTCCATCTCGGCGGTGCTTTCCCGGTGGTTATTCAAACCATGTGGAAGGACCGCCTTTCTTATGCCTGTATCGAAGGGGCGGCGGGGGAAGCGGTTGTTGCCCGGATAAACCGGCTAAAGGACATGGGCTGCGGCCTCCTCCGTTTTGCCGTGCCGGACCTGGAGGCCGCCGAAGTTCTTGGGAAGCTGGCTTGCATGGTTTCCATGCCCCTGGTGGCGGACATTCATTTTGATTATAAAATCGCCCTCCGCTGTCTTGATTTCCCCATCGCTAAAATCAGAATCAATCCCGGCAACATAGGCGGCAGGGACCGGGTGGAAAAGGTACTGACCCGCGCCGCCGCCAAAGGGGTTCCCATACGGATTGGGGTGAACGGGGGGAGTCTGCCCCAGGAACTGCGGCGGCGGGTGGAAGTCGGAGAGCTGGATCGGGCAGAGGCCCTGGTAGAGGCGGCGGAACGGGAACTGGCCATATTTGACGAATTCGGCTTTAGGGATGTGCTGGTTTCCATGAAGGCGTCTTCTGCCGGGGAAACCATACGGGCGAACCGGCTTTTGGCGGAGCGGACCGATGTACCGCTTCATATCGGGGTTACCGAAGCGGGGCCCCTCATCGCCGGGGTGACCCGGAACGCAGCGGCCCTCTATACCCTCCTTTCCGAAGGGATTGGGGACACCATACGGGTGTCGCTGTCGGACACTATGGAGAACGAGGTTATTGCCGGGCGGGAGATTTTAAACCTGGCTTCTGTTTCTGCCGATGTATTGAATGGGGATATGGTGCAACCACAACGCGCCGTACCGGATGGGGTAACGATTGTTTCCTGCCCCCGGTGTGGGCGGAACGGGTTTGATACCCACGGCTTTACCGCCCGGTGGCTGGACTATCTGTACACCCTGAAGAAGAAGTGCACCATAGCGATTATGGGATGCGCGGTGAATGGGCCGGAGGAGGCCCGGCACGCGGATTTGGGGATTACCGGGGCGGGGGGCAAGGTGCTTTTGTTCCGTCACGGAAAAATCGTCAGAACCATAGATGCCATAGATGCGGACATTGCTTTCCGGGAAGAATTGGATACATTATGAAGAAAAGGGCGTTAATTGCAGTACTCGTTTTGTTTGGGCTCCAGATGATGGGGTGGGCCCAGATGACGGAGGAGCGGCCCTACTGGTTTGTCATGGAGCGTGGGAAGCTCTATTTTCGGAATGGGGCCTACGGGGAGGCGCTTTTGGCCTTCGAAGATGCCCGGAACCAGCGGCGGAACCGGTATGCCCGGATGGAACAGGACATGATAAGCCTCCTGTCCATCCCCGAAGTGCGGCGTTTTGGGGATGATCTGGACTTAATCGAAAAGTATATCGCCGACAAGTCCCTGATCAACGTTGACAATGTACTCAAGGAAGTGTATTACCGCTTTCCCAGGGCCGATCTGTTTCCCAATGTCAGCGAGAAGAAGCCGGCCACCCGGATTTTGGAGGTACTTAAAGGGCTGGAGGAGTATCCCGAGGCGGAATACTGGATCGGGGAAACCTACCGTGCCGAGGGGGAGTTAGGGATAGCCCTTAGGCAGTATCAAAAGGCATATAGCCAGCGGGCCCACCTTGAAACGCCGGGCTTTGATATTGAAATCCTCTATAAGATAGCGGACATCCACCGCCTCCGGCAGGAATACAACGAAATGGAAAAGCGGCTCCAGGAAATCCTCACCAATGATACTCTTTGGGAGCAGAATTCAAATACCTTTATGCGGTCCGCCATGAAAAAGACCCTGGAAGCCCCCAATGAAAAGGACCGGTTAAACCGGTTTTTGACCCTCTACCGCTACAATAACCCACGTGTGATTCGCGCTCACCAGCTTTTGGGGTACTACTATTACGCTTCCGGCCGCTATGCCCATGCGGTGGAACATCTTATGTTTGTCTTTCTGATTCAGAATTCGATTTTTATGGACGAAATAATCCGCCGGGAGTTTGATTACAGCTTTACTACCCTGAACGATCTTCTTGCGGCGGTGATGCGGCGGCCGGATCCGGCAGCCTATTTTGATGGTCTTGAATACTACAAGAGCCTATATTACCTGGGGACCGCCTTTTTCGGTGATGGAAAACCCGCCCCGGCCCGCGACTTTTGGACCTTCCTCGCCGGGCAGGCAGACGCCGGTGAATGGCGCGGCAGAGCCCAGACCCAACTGCGAAGCCCCTGGCTGGAACGGGCCGTAGAGATGCCGTAAACGGAATATTGGGGCAGAATATCTTAAGTTTTACGCCTATCTATAAATCGGATATACTAAATTCTTTATAAATACTACCTCATATATATTCCAAAGAAGGTTTACGAAAGAAGGCAGAAACAATAGATGGACGGTGCATTAATGCATATAACGCTTCCTTAGCCACTTTTAAAAACTGATCCGCTCCTGTAATTTTTTTTCCTACCACATGG